>DATLOA010000352.1:0-2954 GCA_035536515.1 Burkholderiaceae bacterium
TACCAATCGAGGCCAAG
This sequence comes from Burkholderiaceae bacterium, assembly GCA_035536515.1. Lineage (GTDB taxonomy): Bacteria > Pseudomonadota > Gammaproteobacteria > Burkholderiales > Burkholderiaceae_F > JACCZX01. The sequence continues at coordinate 18 of DATLOA010000352.1, forward strand.
ATTTAGCACCGGCAGGCACGCCTGCACCGCAATGTTGACCTGCATCGGTGCGGTCAGTTCGAGATCCGCCGCCCCGGCCATTTGCTTGTCTGCGAGCAGTTGCTCGGCGAGCTTTCGCAGTCCGGTGCGCTCGTTAGCGGTCAGGCGCGCGAGAAACGGCAATGTATCAATCGTGGCGTTCCACAACGGGTCCGGGATCGCCACCGATGATCGTGTCCAGCGACGGAGCAAATTCATCGCGGAATTGTGCCGCACGAATTCTTCTGCACTGAGCGCTTATCCTTGCCGTATGCGTATTGAAGACTCGGCAGAACTGGCCCCGCCCGCGCCCGATTTGGAGCGCACGCTGGCGCTGGTTGAGCCGCTGTACCAGGATAGGTCGCTTGCCACCGGCGAGCCGTTTTTGGCGCACGCGCGCGGGACCGCACAGATTGTCATGCCGCTGCGCAGCGATGCGGACCTGCTGTGCGCCGCTTGCCTGTTTGGCGTGCACGATGTCCTGCGTGATCCCGACGAGTGGCTGCGCGCGCGGTTCGGTCCCGGCGTTGCGCGTTTGGTCACCGACCTGCGCCAGCTGATGAAGCTGTCGGAGCTGACTCGAAAGCAAGGTGTTGCTGAGACGGACAAGCACGGCGCGGACGATCAGGCCGAGGCATTGCGGCGCATGCTGCTGGCGATGGCCAACGACTTGCGCGTGGTTCTGCTGCGGCTGGCGTCACGTCTGCAGACGTTGCGTTACTACGCCTTGAGCAAACAGCCGGGACCTGAGGCCATTGCGCGCGACACGATGCGGCTGTACGCGCCGCTCGCCAACCGGCTCGGCATCTGGCAATTGAAGTGGGAGCTGGAAGATCTTTCGTTCCGCTTCCTCGAGCCTGAGACGTACAGGGCAGTGGCCCGTTTGCTTGACGAAAAACGCACTGAGCGTCAGGACTTCATTGCACACGCGAGGCAGCGCATGCAGCAGGTTTTGAACGAGGCGGGAATCGTGGCGCAGGTTGTCGGCCGTCCAAAACACATTTACAGCATCGTCAACAAGATGCGTACCAAGCAGCTCACGTTCGAGCAGCTGCGCGACGTGCGGGGCTTGCGCGTGATCGTTGACAGCGTCCCTGACGCGTATCAGGCCCTGTCGTCGATTCATCAGCAGTGGACTTCCATCGCCGGCGATTTTGACGATTACATCGCTCGGCCAAAGCCGAACGGCTATCAGTCGCTGCACACGGTCGTCACCGACCCGCTCGGCCGCACGCTCGAGATTCAGATTCGCACCAAGCAAATGCACCAGTCGGCTGAACTGGGACTTGCGGCGCATTGGCGGTACAAAGAGGGTGCTAAGCGCGGCCAGGGTCAGGAAGACGGCGATGCGCAGCGAGTTGCGTGGCTACGTCAGCTGCTGGCGTGGCGCGACGAAGTTGAACCCGCACCCGCAGCCAATGCTGCGAACGAAGTCGCGCGAGAAGAGCGCATGTATGTGCTGACGCCGCAAGCGCGCGTGATCGAGTTGCCAGCGGGCGGCACGCCGGTGGATTTCGCTTTTCACATTCATTCGGAAGTCGGATATCGATGCCGCGGCGCGCGTGTCGACGGCGCGATCGTTCCGCTGAACACGCCGTTGAAGAATGGGCAAACGGTCGAGATCATTTCGGCCAAGACCGGCGGCCCAAGCCGTGACTGGTTGAACTCCGATCTTGGATTTTTGAAGAGCGCGCGCTCGCGCGCCAAGGTACGGCAATGGTTTAACGCGCTCGATCTCGAGCAATCGATTGTCACAGGGCGCGAGCTGATCGAGAAGGAACTGCAGCGGCTTGGCAAAACAGCGGTCAAGCTCGACGATCTGGCAAAGCGGCTCGGGTTCGGCAGCGTCGACCAATTGGCCGCCGCTGCTACCAAGGATGAGTTCAGCATGCGCTCGATCGAGCAGGCGCTGGTGCCGGCGACGGCCGAGGCAGAGCCGACACCCGCACCTCTGATCGGCCGGCCAACTGCGGTGCCCGCTGCGCCGGCAGCCAAAGGTCAAGTCCTCGTAGTCGGGGTCGACTCGCTGTTGACACAGCTGGCGCGCTGCTGCCGGCCCGCGCCACCCGACGAAATCGTCGGGTACGTCACGCGCGGCAAGGGCGTATCAATTCATCGCGCGAGTTGTTCGAACCTCAAATCTCTGTTGAAGCGCGCACCCGAGCGCGTAGTCGATGTCGATTGGGGTAAGCAGGTCGACGCGGTCTATCCGGTCGAGCTGCTGGTGCTAGCGCAAGACCGCCCCGGCTTGTTGCGCGATATTTCCGAGGTGTATGCGCGTGAGAAGCTGAACGTCGTCGGAGTTAATTCAAGCAGCACGAACGGCGAGGCCCACATGTTGTTCACCGTGGAGATTCGCGGTGCGTCGGATGTGAGCCGCGTTCTGGCGGCGGTGCGCGAAGTGAAGGACGTATTTTCGGCGCGGCGTCGCTGACCTACAGCGCCATCGCTTATACTTCGCGTCCCAGGCGCGTAGCTCAGCTGGTTAGAGCACCACCTTGACATGGTGGGGGTCGTTGGTTCGAGTCCAATCGCGCCTACCAGCCCATCGGCAGGACAACTTGAAAGGCAGCAAATGACGTTCCGAACTACGTTTATCGCTCATTGATGACGAGACGAGTTCGCCTTTCCAAAAAAGTGCGGCTCGCCGCACTTTTTTTTGATGGGAGCAAAACGCATGATCTCAATTCGATTACCCGACGGCTCAAGCCGCAGTTACGAGTCGCCGGTTACAGCCGCCCAGATTGCCTCGTCGATCGGGCCAGGCCTGGCCAAGGCCGCCATTGCGGCTAAGGTCGACGGCAAACTGGTCGACGTGGGCTATTCGATCGATCGCGACGCCGAGGTCGCCATCGTTACCGACCGAGACGCTGAAGGCATCGACGTAATTCGCCACTCCACGGCACATCTGCTCGCCCA
>DATLOA010000353.1:0-12938 GCA_035536515.1 Burkholderiaceae bacterium
GAAATTCCTTTGTACGCTCGGGTTTAAAAACACTTCATCGCAACCCGCAAGCGTTGGGTGGAGCTGTCCCGCCTGGGCGTCGGGCACTAAAGTGCCAACCACTGCGGTACTCACAACGCCGGCGCAAAAAAGGGCTAAAGCGCTTTTTTGCTCAAAAGCCCCGGCGTTGCTCCGCTCCTCGGGCGACGCCCCGAAGGCAGGTCAGCTCCGCCCAACGCTTGCGCGCGGCACGGTCTCGGTAATTCGGGAGAAAACAAAAAATACCTAGCACGAGGCGGTGTCGCTCAGGGAGCGGCTGGCGCAGCTGCTACCAAAGTACCAAACAAAATCGGCGGCACGCAGCCGCCGATCATTGCGCTTCGATTCGCTCTAGTGAATCAAATCTGACGAACTGCCTTGAACCTGCGCTTTGCCTTTGCCGGCACGTGCAGGAGGCTCGCACAAACCGCAAACGTAATTCTTCGTCAGCTCGAACGTGTGCGTGACGAACTTGCCGTTGCACTTGCAGCATGAGGTTAGTGTCACCATGCCGGCGTCGACGAATTTCACCAAGCGCCACGCCCGCGTGACCGATAGCAGCGGCTCCAGCCCTTGCGCGCGGATCTGTTCGAGGTAAAGCTCGTACGCCTTAATGATGCCGTCGATCTCTTCGAGCTCGCTGGTCTTGTCCAGATACTCGTACATGTTCAAAAACAGCGACGAGTGGATGTTCGGCTGCCACGTCATGAACCAGTCGGTTGAAAATGGCAGCATGCCGCGCGCCGGGGACTCGCCCTGGACTTCCTTGTACAGGCGCAAGAGGCGCTCGTACGACAAATCAGTTTCCGATTCCAGCACTTGAAGACGCGCGCCGAGCTTGATCAACGCGATCGCGCGTTGAATCTGTTTGCTCTCGGAAACGATGCTTTTTATGCGCATGATGAGTTCCCCAACCGGCAGTTCGAAGTTAAGCGGTCACGTTGGCCAGTTGACCGGCCATCACGATGTTGGCATGCAGTCCGGCCACGGCGGCGCCGGTCGCGCTCGACTTCGGCTTCGAGTGGCTGGTCAGAAGATTCCAGACCATATCGTCGTCGAATCGAAATCGCAGGATCAACTGATTCGACCCCGCGATCTTCATCAATTGTGCGGGGCTCAGTTGATCGATGATCGTTGCGACTTCTTCTGAAACGCCCAGGCGGTATAACGCTTGCGCTTTGTCGGCGCGGATCATGTGCTGCGCCAGTACGAGGTAGGCCAGGTTGGCCTCGCGGATTTCCTGCAGAAGTTGTTCGTTGCTGGCGGCGATCGTGCTCATTGTGGCTGCTCCTGGTTCGCGGTTGAGTCGGCTTTGATGTGGTTCGAATTGCGTTTCGAAGTGACGCATTGTGGGAAAGCGGCTCAATTCGTTGAATCAGCATGCCGCTACGAACCTTGTCAGGCTGCCGCTCGTCGGTTTGTAAGGTTTTTTCTTACACCACACTGCATCACTCGCAATTCAAGTCGGCGGTCGTGCTGCCGTTAACGAAACTGTGCGAGGCACGCACGCCGCCGGCCCGTCGATGGACGGACAGATGGCAAGAGAGCTTCGCCATGTTGGATGAAGTGGATTTTGGTTTCCTCCCCCGCCTTCGCGCCGGTCTGTGACCGGCGCTTTTTTTTTACGAAAAGCGCTCGGAACGGCCCTCCAATCGGACGATGGCGCATACCTCGTCGTCGGTACAGTGCTCACGCTTGTATCTGCACCAGCATCTGAATCAGCAATGACGGGGACGGCACCATGCCGAACGAATTTTGCGAAGTGGCCGAGGTCGCGTCGGCCTCATCGACGGCAGTCGAGCCTGTCCGTTCGAGTCTGCTACAGCATTACGAGGCGATTGCGCAGTCGAGCAGCGCGATGCTTGCGGCCGCGCGCGCGGGCGATTGGCTCGAAGTCGAGCACCAGGAAGAGCGCTGCGGTGCGTTGATCGCGAAATTGAAGGCGGCCGACGAGCGGCCTGAATCGCTCAGTGCTGCCGATGACAAGCGTCGCATGTTTTTGCTGCGAAAGATCTTGGCCGACGATGCGCTCATTCGCGGCCACTCCGAGCCCTGGCTGGAGCCGATGTTCCCGTTCATCACGTCGCCGCGTTCGCAGCCGAGTAACGAATCACAATGAGCCTGACGACGCCCTTTCCGGAACCCGACTCGCCCGAGCTTGAGCGCTTCGCGATTTATTCGCGCAGCGAGATCGCAGGCCTGCTGCGCCAGTTGCGCGACAAGCAGGTGCTGGTCACGTTGTACTACGACCAGGCGGCCGGTTTCACCGTAAGCAACGTACTCGAAGTCAATGAAGGTTTTGAAGAGCTGATTCTGGATCGCACATCCGACGCCGCTGCGCAGAAAGCGATCTACGCGTCGAAGCAGTTGGTGGTCGTTGCATTTTTGGATAACGTCAAGTTGCAGTTCTCGGTCGGCGCTGCTGAAGCGGTCGAGCATCAGGGGCGCCCCGCGTTTCGTGTGCGGTTGCCTCAGCAGCTGTTGCGCATGCAGCGGCGCGGCGCATATCGCAGGCAACCGCCCGCTGTTCGGCCAGCCACGTGTCTGGTGCCGTCGCCGGGCAAAAAAGGGCAGTACGAGTCGGTGCGGGTGCTCGACCTCAGCGTTGGTGGCCTTGCGCTGTTCGTGCATCCGGTCCAGTTTTCGCTACCCGCGGACCATACGCTCGAAAACTGTTATCTCGATCTTCCCGACGTCGGACAGATCACTGTCACGCTGCGCGTGCGCTACGTCGATGATGTCCAAGCGTCGAATGACGGTGTGCGCCGCTGCGGCTGCGAGTTTGTCGAGCTGAGTGAATCGGCCGCTCGCATGCTGCAGCGAGACATGAACAAGCTCGACGCCGCTGCGCGCTCGAGCGTGCCACCACCCAATGAAGTAGCTGCATAGAAAGAATGCAAAAAAAAAAGGCGCCGCGCGGCGCCTTTTTTTTGGGATGTCGTAGTTTATTTCGTTGCCGTCGCCGGATACATGTCGTTCCATGTATGCGCGTACTGCTTGCCAGTGCCGATCCAGGCTACCGTGCCGACCGACAGCGCGGCGGTGTACAGCGATGCGATCAGATCGGCAGCGTTCTGACGGCATGCGATTCGAACCGCGCTCAATAGATGCAGATGGTTCTCGGCATAACGGCGCTCGACCAGACGCATCTCGCGACTGATCGGTAGCAGTGATTCGGGCAATCCAGCAACGCCGCGGCGCCCTTCGAGCGCGCGCGCAGCGGTGTCCTCAAACCACACGAAAAGCTCGGTCGGTGCTTCTGCATGGCCTCTGTGGGACCCAGTGTCTGCAATTGCAGTATCGGACGCAGCGGCGACGCCGACTGGTCGGGTCGACATTTCCGCGAGTTGTTTAACGAGTTGGTTGCGGGTCATCGGTGCATCCTTTAATCGCATCGTTGTGACGCGCGTTTGCGTCACGGTGACCTCAAGATCGACCTGCGGCCGCGGTTCTTTAAAACGGGTTGCCCGCGCAAATGCATGACCATGGCTCGGGATAGGTGGCAATGACCCGCCTTTCCTGCGTGCGACAGATTTGCGGTTGCGCTCCGCGTAGACACTCCGCGTTGCACAGGGTTGCTCGCAAAGGACTGACGAGAGTGTTGTCACCCACTTCTCCATTGCCTTACGCCGTCTGTAAGGCGCTCACCGATGCCGCCAGTTGTCCAGCTTTTTGCCCACCTATCGGCGTTTAGAGAGCCGGTCCAGGTCCCTAAAGTTTGGGCCTATGAAGAACGACGCATTTTTATACGACGCGCTCTATCAGGCGCTGAACAACGGTCAGATTGATGGCAAGCAACTGGCCGAGGTCCGACCCAGCGCGCTGCTTCAAAGCGACTACGTCAAGCAATACACACCGTTAGTGCGTCGGCTGGCGCATCAAATGATCGCGCGGCTGCCGGCTAACGTCGAGCTCGACGACATGATTCAGGCCGGAATGATGGGCCTAATGGATGCAGTGTCTCGCTTCGAGGTGACGCAGGGCACCCAGTTCGAGGTCTACGCCGCACAGCGCATCCGCGGCTCAATGCTGGATGAGCTGCGTGCTAATGACTGGCTGCCGCGCTCGGCGCGCAAGAGTCAGCGCGATATCGAAAACGCGATACATCGGCTCGAAGGCAAGCTTGGACGCGCGCCGGTTGAAGCCGAAATCGCCTGCGAGCTCGAGATGTCCCTGGCGCAATATCAGCAAATGCTGCACGACGCGCGCGGCGCACAGCTGGTGCACCTGGACGATCTTGGCGGCAAGGTCGACGATGAAGACTATCTTGAGAGGCACCTGGTAGGGGATTGTCCCGAGCCCGGTGAAATCCTGCGGGACAAGCGCTTTCGCTACGCGCTGGTCGATGCGATTGAAGAGCTCCCCGAGCGCGAAAAACTGCTGATGAGCCTATACCACGAGCAGGATTTGAATCTACGAGAAATCGGCGTCGTCATGGGAATTACTGAGTCGAGAGTCTGCCAACTGCACAGCCAGGCGATTGCTCGTCTGCGCGCGCGTCTGAAGAACTGGTAATGCACGCTCCTCCTGTACGCGACCCTGCGCTCGCGCGTGCACTCGTCGATATTAATTAGTGCGCCGGCATTCGAGCGGCCGCGCGGCGGCGCAAGCTAAACGGCAGTGGATGTATCGCTCCGAGCGGCAGGTAAGCGACTTATCTCGATAGCGCTCGCAGCTGTGCCGCTTCGCGCGCGAAGCGCTCTAGCTCATCGGTTCCGCCTTGCCGCATCGCGCGCAGTGCGCTTGCCTGGGGCGCGAGCAGCCGTAGCAGGTGTTCTTTGCGTCCACTGGCCTCGGCTAAGCGCGCGGGGTCATTTGCGATCAAAGCCTCGCTCTCGTCGTGCAAAGCCTTTACCAGATCGGAAAATAAACGGGCAGGGGCGCCCGGTGGGAGCGAGGACGCGTACATGTCGAAGCGATCAGTGTTTGCCGGCAGATTGAAAGTGCAAAATGGCCGCGATCATCTTGGACGCGAGCGCCTGCGAGTCAATGCGATAGCGCCCCTCGGCCACGGCTGCCCTCAGCGCCAGAACCCGGACTTCGGGACGGATTTCGTGCGAAATCCGGATCTCTGTGTTCGGAACCGTAGAGGAATTGGAGCGCGCCAGGAGGGTCACGCTACAAAAATCGGCAATAGAGAGTAGAACTTTAGATCGCCCGGTGCGATCAAGCACGCCTGCAAGGGTGCATTATTCGTCCCGGACCATAGAAGCTTGCTGACTGCCGACATTCCGCGTGGCTAACCGGCCCACCACATCGCAGCATTCGACGCCCGCTCCGCGGGCGGCCGGCACTCCGGCCAATGCGCCGCAAGTGGTCAGCGAGGAGCGCGCATTGGCTCTCGGGTTGCCTGGCAGCGGCAACGGCGCGCCGGCTGCGCAGTTAAGCCCACTGAACGCGGCCGTGGGTAAGTCGCCAGTGGACTTCACCGTGGGGCCACACGACGAAGCCGCGAATCTCGCAGCACGTGCGGCGGATACCGTCATCGAGACCCTGCTGACGGCAGCACACATTGGCCTGGCTTTGCTCGATCGCGACATGAGTTACCGGCTGTGGAACAACTGCCTTGAAGAGTTGTTCGGCGTGCCGGCCGATGCCCTGCTGGGGCGCGCGGTGGCCGATGCCGACGGGCTTCGTCAGCTGCCGGATCTGATTGGCGAACTGAAGCGAATCAGCGAAAGCGGAGATCGCACACCGGTCGAGCGCGAGTATCCGCTGCCGCGAACAGAGCGCGGATGGGTGCGCGTGAAGCTCGCGCCGGTGTTCGCGATCGATGGGCGCTTCGATGGCATCTTGGTGACGTGCGAGCCGATCGATCGCGAGCGCTTTGCACAGAATTCGCTCGGCGCGTTGCGACAGGCACTCGAGTCGGTCGGCGAAATGGTTTTCGAGATCGATCAGCGCGGCACCGTGGTCGATGCCAACGACGCTGCGCGGCAAAGACTTGGCTACGACCGTGACGCGCTGAAAGGGCTGGCGCTCGACGCGATCGACGTGGGCCTGACCCGTCCGGGTGATTCGGGCTTTGCGTCGCTGTATGACCAACTCCAAACGCGCGGCTCCTATCAGGCTGATACGCGCTACAAGACGCGCTTTGGTACTGAATTCGCGGTCGAGACGGTGCTGCAGCGAGTCGTGCACGATGGCCGCGAATTCATTCTGCTGCTCGCGCGCGACGTCGGCACCCGCAAGCAGGCTGAATCCGATCTGACCGAAAGCGCGGAGCGTTTTCGCGCGCTGTTCGACGAAAGCCCGGTGGCTGCTCTGTTGCTTGACAGCGAATTCCGGCTGATCGGCGTGAACCGCGCCGCGTGCGAAACGCTCGGTTACGAGGTCGACGAACTGTTGGGTAAGGACCCTGGGACGCTGCTGCACCCTGACGATCAGCCGATGCTGCAACATCAGCGCGCGGAAATGCGGCGCGGAGCAATGGAGTCGGAGCCAGCCGAGCGGCGCTTCATGCACCGCGACGGGCGTGTGGTGTGGACCAAGCTTTCGATGCGTGCAATTGCGTCCGAAAGCGGTCTGCGGCACACGCTACTGGTGCTTGAGAACTTCACCGACCGCAAGATTTTCGAAGAGCAGTTGCAGGTTGCATTGCGCGATCAGCAGACGCTGTTCGAAACGATGTCGGTCGGGGTCGCGCAGACAATGTCCGGCAAGATCCTGTTGGCCAATCGCGAATTTGCCGAGATGTTTGGCTACAGCGACGGTGAAGTCATCGGCATGCCTCTTTGGGATCTGTGCATCGACCGCCATCATCGGGCGCCGAACGAGGTTTCCGGCATGCCGGTAGTGCGCTCGCATCAGACGACAAGCGGGGAAGTCGTGTTGTTCCGGACCGATGGCGAACCGGTGTGGTGTCTGGTTCAGGCGCGCCCGATTCAGGCGCAGGAGCCTGGGCTTGAGGTCTTGCGAGAAGCGATCTACACATTTCAGAACATTTCCGAGATTAAACGGCAGCGCGAAGCGCTGTCGCGATCTCTGATCGAGCTTAAGGAGCAGGGCGAAGAGTTGCAAAGTGCGCTGGCGCAGCAGCAACTGATTTTCGACACTGCACTGGTCGGCCTGCTGTTCGTGCGTGACAGCCGTCCGGTGCGGGCCAACTCGGCGATGGAGGACCTGCTGGCGTGCGAACCCGGTGCGCTCGTGTCGCAGATGCAGTTGTTTTCGCATCCGACCGACCATCTGCTGCTGGCGAATCTGTCCGAACACTACCAGCGCATCAACGACACCGGCGCTACAGAGTTCGAGCTGCACATGTTCCGCCGCAAAGGCCCGCCGATTTGGGTCGCGGTGCAGGGGCGCGCGGTCAATCCGGAGCGGCCGGAGCTCGGATACATCTTCGCTTTCGTCAATGTTGACGAGCGCAAGCGCTCAGAGCGCGAGCTGCGCGCCACGTTGTCCGAGTTGCAGCTGATATTCGATAACGCGCTGGTTGCCGTGCTGTATGTAGCCAACGACCTTATCGTCAAGGCCAACGCCGCGACACAACAGCTGTTTGGCTACGACGCGCGCGATTGGGATGAACTGCAGATCGCATCGCTTTTCGCCACGCCTGCGGATTGGGAAGAAATCCGCGAGTTGCCGCTGGCGGATGTCGATGCGGAAGAGCTGGACACGGTGGATGCGGAACCAGAGCCCGGCAAAGATGGCGGTGTTTCGTTCGAGCGGCTGATGCGGCGGGCGGACGGCACCACATTCTGGTGTGCCGGCTATGGGCGCCCGATCGACCCGTCGGCGCCCGATCGCGGCGTGATCCTGACGTTGGTCGATGTCGATGCGCGCCGGCGGTCCGAGGAAGAGTTGAGGCGCGTACGCAACTATCTCGACCTAGTTGTTGAAAACCTGCCAGTGTTGGTATCAGTGCGCGAGGCGGAGAGCGGGCGCTTTGTCAGCTTGAACCGCGCTGGTGAAACGATGACGGGTTTGACGCGGGAACAAGTCGTGGGCCGCACATGGGGCGAGATCTATGCGCGCCAGTTTGCTGACTTGTATGCAGAGCTCGACCGCAAAGCGCTTTCGACCGGCACGCAGGTTGACCGCCCGCGCGATGTAATGCTGCGCGCTGACGGTAAGCGGCTGACCATCAATCAGCGCGTGGTGCCGCTGTTCGAATCCGAGCCCGGCCGTTCCTCGGCGGCGGGTGACGCAAATGCACGCTACGTGATGTCGATCATCGACGATCTAACGGAGGAAGTGCGAGCCGAGACCGCGCTGCGCGAGACCGAAGCGAGGTTCCGCCAGTTTGCCGAGAACATCGATCAGCTCGTGTTCATTATGACCGGTGACTTTTCCAGCGCGTTGTACGCCAACCCTAGGTATACCGCCCTGATCGGCGGGCCGGTGTCCGATCTGCTCGACAATCCGCGCAATGTAATGCGGCACGTACATTTTGAAGACGTGCAGACCGTCACCCGCGCATTGCCGCGGCTGATCGCGCGCATGCGCCGGCTGATGCGCTCGGAATTGACTGCACGCATAGATCATCCTATGCACGGCATACGCAACATCAGTGTGCGACTGTCGCCGGTGCGGATGGAAGACGGTGCGATTCGCGTGTTCGGCATCGCGGATGACGTGACGGAGCGCACGCGCGCCGAGCAGCAGAAAATGGAGCAGATCGTGAAGCAGCGCGACGTTCTGGTGCGCGAAGTACATCACCGCATCAAGAACAATCTGCAGGGAGTCGCGGGGCTTTTGCAGCAAACCGCCGATGCCCGTCCCGATGTTGCCGACATCCTGTCCGAAGCGGCAACTCAAATTCACGCGATCGCGCAGGTTCATGGACTGCAGATTCGCTCCAGCGGGACTCTGCCGGTACTGGGAGTTGCGCAGGGAATTTTTTCGACGCTGTCGAACATGTTCGGCGTCGAGGTGCGCTTCGAGCCACCGCCGCCCGATCTATGGCGCTTCGGCCTCCCTGAAAACGAAGCGGTCCCACTCGCGCTTGTGATCAACGAGCTGGGAACCAATGCAATCAAGCACCGTGCGAGTCGGCAGGATGGCATCATGGTGAAGGTCACGACGCGTCCAGACGGCATGGAGCTCACGATCGAAAATCCAGGTGCCTTGAAGGAGGGCTTCGATCTGGCGCAGATTTCCGCTAGCGTATCCGGCCTGGGACTGGTCAAAGCGCTGCTGCCACGGCGCGGCGCGAAGCTGGTAGTCGAGCGCAGCGGCGCTTTGGTTTCGACACGCCTGCAATTGTTTCCGCCGGCAATCCGCGAAGACAGTTTATGAGTTCAGGAAGGCGAAACGTGAGAGCATTCGATAGCTGCGACCCTGTCGGCGCTGTGTTGGCGAGTCACGTTTCATCCAACTGTAAATGGAGATAGACCAAGCCCCGTTGGTAATGGTCGTCGATGACGACCGTCTGGTGCTTGCCACTCTGGTCGCCGGCCTTAAACAGGCGGGCCTGCAGGTTATCGAGACCGACAATGGCGACGATGCGATCCTGCTTGCGCGAAAACACAAGCCGAAGCTCGCGATCCTGGACATGCGCATGCAAGGAAAGTCGGGAATGGACGTTGCGCGTTATCTCGCGGCTAATACCGACACGGGCTTCATGTTCCTATCGGCTTTCGGCGACAGCGATATCGTCGACGAAGCCATGAAAATGGGGGCCCTCGGTTACCTGGTCAAGCCGGTCGATGTGCGCCAGATTGTTCCTGCGGTGCGCGCGGCGTTGTCGCGTTCGGGTGAAGAGAAAACTGTGCAGCCGCGCGAGCCTGCAAGTGAAAGCGGTCGCGACGAGCTGATTGCGATCGGCATTTTGATGGAGCGCCTGCGACTCGACCTTCCACGCGCGGTCGAGAAGCTGCGCGCACAGGCGAAAGCCGAGGGCAAACAAGTGGCCGAGTTAGCCACGAACATGGTTGAAGCGGCGAATCGGCTGAATTCGATTCGCCATTAGGGTGTCAGGCGAATGCAGGTCACTCGCTATATCGAGCGGCATGGTTTTCGGCGCTGGTATGAGCGGCAACTCGTCGAAAGCCACGCCTATCTGGCGCTCGGGTTCGTGGCGTTGATTCTATTGCTGTCCGGTATGGAGCTGCTTAGTAGCGCCGAAACCGGTATGCGATACGCCATCGTCTTAATAACAGCCGCAGCGGGAGGGATGCTGGTCCTCGTGGCGTGGCGCCGTTTCGGTGTGCTGCTCGCGCGCGCAGAGCACTTCGGGGAAGCAGCGACGTGCCCGCAATGCGAAGCGTGGGGCAAGTTCAAGGTGCTCGCACAGGAATCATCGAACGCTGACGATCCACCTGAAGCAGGGCGACCGCATTGGTTAAGCGTCCGCTGTACGCAGTGCGAAACAATCTGGAAATTGCAATAGCCGCCTTGCACGCTGTAACGCCGGCGCGCGGCAACGTCTCAGCGCTTGCGCGCTACGACCTAAGCCTGCTTCCACAATGTGAAGTAAAACGTCGCTCCGTGACCTTCCGCGGGCGCCGGCACGGCCTCGGCCCATACCCGACCACCATGGCGTTGGATGATTTTTTGTACAGTGGCCAGTCCGACGCCAGTACCGGGAAATTCGTTAACGCTATGCAGCCGCTGAAACATGCCGAACATTTTTTCGGCGAACCGCATGTCGAAGCCGGCACCGTTGTCGCGTACGAAAAATTCAGCGCATCCAGCTTCTTCTCTGGAACCGAGCTCGACGCGGGCCTCGCGATACTTGGCGCTGAACTTTGTAGCGTTGCCGAGCAGGTTCTGTAATACCAGCCGCAACAGCGTTGCATCTCCATCGGCCTTTAGCCCGGGCGCGATGACGAACTCGATCGATCTCGCGGGCTCTCTTAAGCGCAGGTCGTCGCGCAAATCGTCAGCAAGCTCGCGCGCGATCTGGGACAGGTCGACACGCTCGTTCGCTAACTCGCGGCTCGTCATGCGTGACAGATTGAGCAGCGTATCGATCATCGAGTTCATACGCTGGCTGGCGGCGACGATGCGGCGTAAATGGTCGCGACCCAGATCATCGAGCGGTTTGCCGCGGTCGCCATAGTCTTCAAGCACGATCGTTGCGAAACCATCGACGACACGCAGCGGTGCACGCAAATCGTGCGATACCGAATGCGCAAGGCTGTCGAGCTCGCGTCCGGCGTTGTCGAGCTCGCGCGTGCGGCTAGCGAGCTCGCGCTCGCGCTGCTCGAGCACTGACTGCAGTTCGGTCACCTGGCTCACGTCGGCAGCTGGCGTGGGTGGTTTGAGTGAGGGCACCAGTGTCGCGGCGGTTGGCGCGGGGTTGCGCCGCCGCTGCGCGACCGACATTGCAATCAGTACGATCAGCGCGCCGACGCAAACGGCTGCCAATAGCTGGGCAGTGTCCGGCCGACCAAATACTCCGGCTGTCGCGACAGACGGCAGGCTCCCGAAGGCTAGTGCGCCGAATTGACGGCGTAATGCCTGCAAGTCACTGGTTTTACGGCTACTCATCGCGGTGATTGTGCAGCATCGGGCTATGGGATGCGATACCGCAGCGCGCTCGCGATGCCGGTGCTTCAACGGCCTGTGAAATGCCCTTTTAAGTGCACCTTTTTCGAGGGGGTGCCTGACGGCTTTCGGCACTAGCCTGTGTGTTGGAAAAGCCGTCGTCCCGCAGGGCTACTTCAATTGCCGTTCAAATCAATGCTGCCGCGATTTTCTTGGCTGTCAGCCCGCTTGGGCCAGCGCCTCGATGCGAGCGCCCGCGATGGTGGTGCGCGAGATGCGTTCGCAACGCAAGCAAGCGCTGAGACGGCGTTGCCGGTGCCGTCACAGTTTCGCTCGATCGGATGGCCGCTGATTGGTGTCCTCGTTCTGGTGGCCGGTTGGACGGTAGGAATCAGCTACTACTTTCACCATAAAAGCACTGAGCGTCAATTTCTCGTAGAACAACAGGCGCGCGGCACGCGCGCGGCACGGCTGGTCGAATCTGCGATCGTGGCCGACTACGCCGCGGTTGAGCGCAGCGCGCTTGCGCTTGCCGAGCGCAGCGATTTGGTTGCGGCCCTCTCGCAGAAAAACGATGCCGCGCGCGCAGTCCGGGAGTGGGCGCAAAAGGAAGGCCGCAACGCCGGGGTGGGGCAGATTGAAGTCCACGATGCGCGCGGAAAGCTGATCGAACGCACCGGTGAAGCCGGCATCTTGCGGCTCGATAGCCCGGAACAGCCGGTTGGGGTGGCCGACGCGCTGCTTGGTCAGGAAAACATCACAGTCATCGAGCGCCTGCAGGGCTTGTCGATTCGCGCGGTATCACCCGTCATTAGCCGGGAGCGGATCATCGGTGCGGTAGTGGTCGAGCGTCTGATCGGCGAACAGTATCTTGATCGTTTGGCGAACCGCCTCGGTGTCGAAGTCGCGCTGCTGGCGCAGGACCGCGCGCTGGTCGCGAGCGTGCCGCCGGAAGATCGCTACTGGGTGCAGAAAGCGCGGCCGAGCGTGCGCACCGGCGCAACAACGCACCTCACGCTGGACGGCAGCGAAAACTTGTCGCTCCGGCCGTTGCCGATTGGTACCGAACCGATGTCGGTGGCGGTAACGGTGCCGAACACGATGGCGTACGAAGCGCTATCCGATTCGAGCCGTTCGTTCGGCGCGGTCGTTCTGTTCACAATTCTGGCGACAATCGCCGCGGGCATCTATCTGACGCGCCATTTAATCCGGCCCATTAAGGCGCTGACGGCGCGTGCCGAGGAACTTTCGCTGCGTTTTGCGGGTCGCTCAACCCCGCCGAAGGGAGACGAGCTCGACTCGCTGGTCGGCTCTTTCGACGCGATGACGACGGCGCTGCTGTCGCATTCGGAGCGCCTGTCGCAGGCGCACATGACAGAGCTGCAGGGCAGTCTCGAGCTGCAGCGCCAATATGCGCTAATGCGGCTGCTGCGTGGACTAGCAGCCGCGGCCAACGAGTCTGATTCAGTGGAGCGCACGCTGGA
>DATLOA010000354.1:0-4846 GCA_035536515.1 Burkholderiaceae bacterium
GGCGGCACCATCGCAATGGCCGAGTTGGCGCGCGCAGCGCCGGATGGCTACACCATCGGATTCGCTTCGCAGGGCACGCTCGTATTCAACCAGGGCATCTACGCCAAGCCGGGTTACGAATCGACCAAGGACTTCGCGCCAATTGCGCTGCTCGGCGGAGTATCGAACGTGATGATCGTTCATCCGACCAACAAGGCAGTTGTGCCCATCGATGTGATTGCGGCCGCCAAGGCGAAGCCGGGTGAATTGACGTTCTCGTCGGGCGGTGCGGGCACCAGCCATCATTTGTCTGGCGTACTGTTCGCGCGCGTGACGGGTACCGAACTTGTGCATGTTCCGTACAAGGGCGCGCCGCAGGGCGTGCTCGCTGTGATGGCGAACGAAGTCACGATGGGATTTTTCAACACGCCAACCGTGATCAGTCAGATCAAGGACGGAAAGGTCAAGGCGCTGGGTGTCACTAGCCTCGCGCGCTCGCCGCTGTTGCCTAATGTGCCGACGCTTGACGAGCAGGGCGTCAAAGGCTACGAAGTCAACACCTGGTTCGGCTTTGTCGCGCCGGCCGGCACGCCGCCCGAAATCATCGCCCGCCTCAACGCGGAGCTCAACAAGATTTTCGCCGGCGCTGAAGCCAAGGAAAGACTCGCGCCGCAGGGTTTTGATCTATCACCGCCCATTACGCCGGCTGCGTTTGGCAAGTTGATTGCCGACGACCTGACGCGCTGGGTGCCGATCGTCAAGGCGTCGGGTGCGAAGGCGGATTAAGCTGATAAGAGGAGTATTAAGTGGCAAAAAACACGATCTGCCTTTGGTATGAACACGATGCGGAAGAGGCAGCTCGTTTCTACGCCGAAACCTTTCCGCACAGTACTGTCGGCGCGGTTCACCGTGCGCCGGCCGACTATCCCTCGGGTAAGGCGGGAGATGTCCTTACGATCGAATTCATTGTCGCGGGCATACCTTGCATTGGCTTAAACGGCGGGCCGCAGTTCAAGCACAGCGAAGCCTTTTCGTTCCAGATTGCAACCGAAGATCAGGAAGAGACCGATCGATACTGGAACGCGATCGTCGGCCATGGCGGGCGCGAAAGTCAGTGCGGTTGGTGCAAGGACAAATGGGGAGTGAGCTGGCAGATCACCCCCCGGGTGCTGACAGATGCGCTAGCCAAGGGAGGCGATGCGGCGAAGCGCGCGTTCGAGGCGATGATGCCAATGAAGAAGATCAATGTTGCCGTCATCGAAGCGGCGGTGCGCGGCTAAGCCTATAGCGTTAGAGGAGTGAGGGCTCGGGACGGGGGCGGTACGTGGCGCACAGTGCGCGCGCATTCGCACCGAGCCAGCTGTTTACAACCCAACGGCCTCCGCGACCAAGCGTTTTAATTCGCGCCGGAGTCTTTCGCGTACCGGTGCTAGTTTGCGACTGCGATTCAGGTTGTCGATCTCGAACGGATCCTGTTCCAGGTCGTAAAGCTCATCAAGTTCGCCTGTTCTGCCGCGATTGACCCAGTGAATGTATTTGTAGCGATCGGTACGCACCGCCTTGTACGTCATGCCGACTAGCCAGGGCATCGCCTGCTCGGCCCAATATTCGATCAGAATCGATTTGCGCCAGGCGGCGCGCCGGGCGCCAAACAACGGCAGCAGCGATCGTCCTTGTATTTGCGGGCCCGGTTTACCTCCCGCCAGTTCGATCAAAGTCGGTGCAAGGTCCTGACAGATGACGAGCTCACGACGGCGCGAGCCTGCTTTGACTTTGCGCGGATAACGCACCACGAACGGCGAGCGAATGCCCTCTTCGTAGGCGAAGCGCCGCTCTGGCCCCAGCGCGTGCTCGCCGAAGAAGAAACCGTTGTCGCTGAAGAACACGATGAACGTGTTGTCGAGCTCGCCGCTTTGTTCGAGTGCATCGATTATTGCGCCAACGCCCTCGTCAACGGCGGCCATCATTCGCGCACGCAGGCGGATCTCTTCCTGCTCGCCCGACTGCAGTGCTGACAAGATCGCCCGCGACTCGGCGCCTGACTTCATTTCAAAGCTGTCGGCCCACGCTGGCTTGTTTTTGACAACCTCGGCGGCGGGCAACATGTTCGGCGTGCGTGGAAAAACCGCGTCGCGATACAAAGCCTTGTGGCGCTCGGCGACGACGTAGCCGCCCTGCGCCGAGATGCGAAGCGTGCCGTCGGCGGCCTGTTCCGCGTCCGGATGCACTGCCTTGTGCGCGAAGAAAAGCGAAAACGGCTTCGACCGCTTGCGCGCCAGAAAATCAAGCGCGAGACGGTTCATGATGTCGGTGATATAGCCGGTGTGCTGCACGTACTTGCCGTCGTGATTCAGACGCGGATCGTTCAGCTTTCCATGCCCGTCATAACTGACCCACGTGTCGTAGCCGGGGCGGGGCATGCCGTCGTTGCCCATGTGCCACTTGCCGATATGCGCGGTTTCGTATCCGAGCCTCTGAAGCTCAAGGTGATAGTTCGGCAGCCGGTGGCTCATCGCATCGCGCGCGACGTTGTCGATGATTCCGTGCCGGCTTGCGTACTGCCCGCTGACGATCGACGCGCGATTCGGCGAACAAATCGGCGTCGTATGAAACGCGCGCTCGAACATCGCCCCTTCGCGGGCGAGCCGGTCGATGTGCGGCGTTTGCATGTACGGATGACCGCCCGCACCGAACTCGTCGTAGCGCAGATCGTCGATCAGAATCAAGAGAAAGTTGGGCTTCATGTTCCATCGCATCGTACGTCAGGTTCGTACGACATCAGCCAGCAGCGTAGATTGCAGTCATGCAACCGGCTCACACAGTGTTAGCGATACAAACCCGCGGCCGGGGGTTCATCGACATCACTGATGACGTTAGAAGATGGGCGAACAGTTGCAACATCGATGGACTGCTGACCGTTTTCATTCGGCACACATCGGCGAGCCTGTTGATCCAGGAAAACGCTGACCCGGAAGTCACGCGCGATCTCGAGCGATTTTTTGCACGCCTCGTGCCCGACGGCGATCCGTTGTTCGAACACCGCGCCGAAGGCGCGGACGACATGCCGGCCCACGTTCGCGCGGCGCTGACGCAGACGCATCTATCGATTCCAGTGATTGGCGGCAAGTTAATGCTCGGCACGTGGCAGGGCATCTATCTGGTCGAGCATCGGACGCGCGCGCATCGGCGCCAAGTGGTGCTGCATCTGCTTGGCCAGTAGTGCATGCGATTATTGGCCGTATTCAGGAGGCATTATGAACAGACGTGACTTGTTACTGGCGGCGCCATTGCTTTGCGCGTCTGCGCGCGGCTTGGCGCAAAGCTATCCGACCCGGCCGATTCGCTACATCGTCCCTGTTGCGGCTGGCGGTGGCAGCGACTTCGTCGCGCGCACGGTGACGGAGCGGTGGGGCAAGGCAATGAGCGCGACGTTCGTCGTCGACAACCAGGGCGGCGGCGGTGGCGTCATTGCGTGCCAGACGACCGCGAAAGCCGCGCCCGATGGCTATACGCTGATGCAGGGCTATGTCGCCACGCACGGCACCGCGCCGGCGACGCGCAAGGTGCCGTATGACCCGATCAAGGATTTCACTCCGATTGGCATGATCGGCGGCACGCCGAATGTGCTGGTTGTCAACTCGACGCTGACGCCGACGACGTTGCGCGAGTTCATCGAGTATCTAAAAAAGAATCCAGGCAAGGTCAATTACGGCTCGGCCGGTGCCGGCTCGCTTACGCACTTGACGATGGAGTTGTTCAAGCAGCAGGTTGCGAGCTTCATGGTGCACATTCCCTATCGTGGTATCGCTCCGGCGTTCACCGATCTCATCGGCGGTCAAACGCAGGCGATGTTTCCCGGACTGGCGGCGGCAATGCCGCACATTCGCTCCGGCCGCGTGCGGCCGCTTGCAGTCACCGGCAGCGTGCGCCACGCGCTGCTGAAAGACACGCCGACGATGATCGAGTCCGGCTTCAAAGGGTTCGATGCGGTGCAGTGGTACGGCGTCGTCGGTCCCGCAGGAATACCGGCGCCGATCGTCAAGCAGCTCAATGCTTCGCTTGAGTCTGTGTTGAAGGCGCCCGACTTGAGCGAGCGGCTGGCCGCCGAGGCGGTCGAGCCGACACCGATGACAGCCGAGCAGTTCGGTGAATACGTTCGCAGCGAAATCGCGCGCTGGACCAAGCTCGCGCGCGATCGAAACATCCAGCTCGATTCTTAATGGCCGGCATACATGGCGCGTAACACGCAGGTCGCCGCCGATCAGCACGCGCCGCCCATCACCCAGATCCTTGCGCGATTTGTTGCAACTCATCCTTCGCGCGGTTGGAGCGACGCGATTGACAAAGAAGCACATCGCACTTGGCTGAACTGGATCGGCTGCGCGGTTGGCGCCGCGCAGCACGAAGTAGCCGACGCCGCGCTCGCGGCGGTGCAAATGCTGCAACCCGCTCCGCAGGCGACCGTGCTGGGCCGCGCCGAGCGGGTGGACATTGCGAGCGCCGCGCTGATTAACGGCATCACGTCGCACACCTTCGACTTTGACGACACACATTTGAAGACAATCATTCATCCGGCCGGGCCGGTGGCTTCTGCCGCGCTCGCGCTCGCAGAGCTGACCGGCGCGTCGGGCAGGCAACTGGTCGACTCGCTCGTCCTCGGCATCGACGTTGCGTGCCGGCTTGGCAACACGATGTATCCGGACCACTACGACCGCGGCTGGCACATCACCGGCTCGACCGGCATGTTGGGCGCGGCGGCCGCGTGCGCGCGACTGATGCAGCTCGATGAGCGAAAGACCGCGATGGCGCTTGGCATCGCTGCCTCGCAGCCGATCGGCATGCGCGAACAATTCGGGACGATGACCAA
>DATLOA010000355.1:0-3188 GCA_035536515.1 Burkholderiaceae bacterium
GCTGCACCATCGCGACCAGGCCGACGTAGATCACCGCGATCAGCGACAGCGCGATCACGTAGATGGCCAGCTCGTGCGCGGCATCGGGAGTAATCGGCAGCGAAAAGCGCAGGAAGCCGTACGCGCCGAGCTTCAACATGATCGCCGCCAGGATGATCGAGCCTCCGGTGGGCGCTTCGACGTGCGCATCGGGCAGCCACGTGTGGACCGGCCACATCGGCACCTTGACCGCAAACGCCGCGAAGAACGCCAGGAAGAGCAGCGTCTGCGCCGTCATGCCGAGCTGCACCTGATGCCAATCGAAGATTCCGAAGCGGCCGTCGGACGCGTAATACAGATAGACCAGCGCCACCAGCATCAACAGCGAGCCGGCGAAGGTGTACAGAAAAAACTTGATCGCGGCATAGAGACGATTGGCTCCGCCCCAAACGCCGATGATGATGTACATCGGGACCAGGGTGGCCTCGAAGAAAACGAAGAACAACAAACCGTCCGCCGCCGCGAAGACGCCGACCATTAATCCCGACAAAATCAGAAACGCCGCGTAGTACTGCGACACGCGCGTTTCGATGACCTGCCACCCCACCAACACGGTGATCACCGTCATGAAAGCGGTCAGCAGCACGAACCAGATCGAAATGCCGTCGACGCCGAGGTGATAGTCTGCATTCAGCCGCTCGATCCACGCGATGTTCTCGACGAACTGCAGTTGCGCGACCGATGGATCGAAGCCGGTGTACAGCGGAATCGTGACCAGCAGTCCGAGCAGGCTGCCGATCAGCGCAAGCACTCGGATCGCATCCGCGTTCTGATCCCGGCCCGCGGCCAGGATCCCAACGCCGAAGGCGATGGGAATCCAGATCGCGAGGCTGAGCCAGGCCGTCATGGCTGCACCGCTAACGGACCACGTTCAGCGTGACGAACAGCGTCACGAGAACGAGAATGCCAATGATCATGCCGAACGCGTAGTGATAGATGTATCCGGATTGCAGCAGCCGCGATGCGCCCGCGACCCACCCGACGACCTTCGCGCTGCCATTGACGGCGATGCCGTCGATCAAGCCAATGTCGCCCCCGCGCCATAGGCCGAAGCCAAGCTTGCGCGCGCCGGCGGCAAACACGACTTCGTTGATGCGGTCGAGGTAGTACTTGTTGTCGAGCAGTCGATGCAGCCCGGCAAAGCGCTGCTTCAAAGCGGATGCGAGGTCCGGGCGCTTCAGATACAAAAACGCGGCCAGTGCAACTCCGGCGACAGCTAGATAGGTCGGCACCGACACGAATCCGTGCAAACCCATGCCGAACGCGCTGCGCGCCTCCTCGGCCACGTGCGCCATCGCAGGATGGCGTGCCGCATCGACGACGATCGAGCTGCCGAAGAAATCGCCGCCAAGCATCCACTCAAGGGCGACGAAACCGATGACCAGTGACGGAATCGCGAGCATCACCAGCGGCACCGTCACAACATTTGCGGATTCGTGCGGCTCGCCATGATGCTCGTCGGCGTGACTTTCATCATGGTCGGCGTCGTGCTGCTTCTGGTGCCAGCGCGGCTTGCCATGAAACACCAGGAAAAACATCCGGAACGAATAGAACGCCGTAATGAACACGCCGATCGTCAGCGCCCAATACGCGACCGTCGCGCCCCATTGCCCGGCGCTGGCCGCGGCGTGCGTCGCGATGATGATGGAGTCTTTCGAATAGAAGCCGGAGAAAAACGGAGTACCGATCAGAGCCAGCGAGCCGATCAGTGCGGTAACCCACGTGACCGGCATCTTCTTCCACAAGCCACCCATGTTGCGAATGTCCTGGTCATGATGCATGCCGATGATCACGGAGCCCGCCGCCAGGAACAGCAGCGCCTTGAAAAAGGCGTGCGTCATCAAATGGAAGATGCCCACCGAGTACGCCGACGCGCCGAGCGCCACAGTCATATAGCCGAGCTGCGACAGCGTCGAGTACGCGACGACGCGCTTGATGTCGTTCTGCACGATGCCCAAAATGCCCATGAAGAACGCGGTGATCGCGCCGATCACGATCACGAACGACAGCGCAACATCCGACAGTTCGAACAGCGGCGACATGCGCGCGACCATGAAGATGCCAGCCGTCACCATCGTGGCTGCATGGATCAGCGCAGAGATCGGTGTCGGACCTTCCATGCTGTCCGGCAGCCACACGTGCAGCGGAAACTGCGCGCTCTTGCCCATCGCACCGATGAACAGGCAGACGCAGATCACCGTCATCAGCAGCCATGGCGTGCCGGGTATGAACTCGACTGCACGTGCGGCCATTGCCGGCGCCGCCGCGAAGACTTCGGCGTAGTTCAACGTTCCGAAATATGCATACACCAGCCCAATACCCAGCACGAAGCCGAAATCGCCGACGCGATTGACCAAAAATGCCTTCAGGTTCGCGTAGATCGCTGTTGGCCGCTCGTACCAGAAGCCGATCAGCAGATACGACATCAGCCCGACCGCTTCCCAGCCAAAAAACAACTGCAGAAAATTGTTGCTCATCACCAGCATCAACATGCTGAACGTAAAGAGCGAGATGTAGGAAAAGAAGCGCTGGTAGCCGGGGTCGTCGGCCATGTAGCCGATCGTGTAGATATGCACCATCAACGACACGAATGTGACGACGACCATCATCAACGCAGTCAGCGGGTCGATCAGGAAACCCACTTCGAAGTTGATCCCCCCGACCACGGCCCATGAATAAACGGTGCCGTCGAAGGTCGCTCCCCGCATCACTTCGGAGAGCACCATGAACGACGCCACTGTCGCGATCAGGACGCCGAGAATCGTGATCAGGTGCGCGCCGGTGCGCCCGACAAACTTGCCGGCAAGGCCGGCCACGAGCGCTCCGATCAGCGGTGCCAGCGGCACCAAAAGATAAAGGCTGCGCACCTGTGTCAGCCCTTAAGTAGATCGAGTTCTTGCACGTCGATGGTCGACAGATTGCGGAACAGCACGACCAGGATCGCCAGGCCGATCGCGGATTCGGCCGCCGCTACCGTAAGGATGAAAAACACGAATACTTGTCCGTGAAAATTTCCGAGGTAGTGCGAGAACGCGACAAAGTTAATGTTGACCGCGAGCAGCATCAGCTCGATCGCCATCAGCAGCACGATCAGGTTCTTTCGATTCAGGAAAATGCCGACAACGCTGATTGCAAAAAGCAACGCGCCG
>DATLOA010000356.1:0-3958 GCA_035536515.1 Burkholderiaceae bacterium
CTGCTTAACTTTGCGCGCGATGCGATCGTCGACGAAGCCGCAGTCATCGAAGCGCTGCGCGCGGATCGACTGAAGGCCTATCTGACCGACTTTCCGTCGCCGGGGTTGTCCGGCGTGCGCGGAGTGATCGCGCTTCCGCACCTGGGGGCATCGACTGCCGAGGCAGAAGAAAATTGCGCGGTGATGGTCGTCGAGCAACTGCGCGAGTTTCTGGAGAACGGAGGCATCAGCAACGCCGTCAACTTCCCGCAAGTCGAAATGGGCCGCGAATCGGCGTACCGCATCGGTATCGCCAACGCCAACGTGCCCAACATGCTCGGTCAGATCTCGACCGCGATGGCGAAAGCCGGCCTGAACATTCACAACATGCTGAATAAGTCGCGCGGCGAAATGGCGTACACGATGGTCGACGTCGACAGCCCGGTCGCGCAGAGCGTGATTGACGCTATCGCAGCGATCAATGGCGTGCTGTCGGTGCGGTCGATCCCGGTTGAACAAGACAACACCCGAGTGGTGCGTTCCGAAGTACCTGCCCGGTAATTGTGCACATGCTCACCGCCATTTGTACGCCTACAAACATTGGCATTGAGCACACGGGAGACACATATGATCTACGAGCAGATTGCTACCGGCGGTTGTCAGTCCTATCTCCTCGGCTGCAGCGAGACATGCGCGGCCGTAGTCATCGATCCGGAGGCAAGCCAGATCGATCGCTATCTGGGGCTGGCCGCGCGCGACGGGCTGCGCATTCGTTACCTGATTGATACCCACACGCACGCCGACCACTTTTCCGGGACACGGCAACTGGCGAAGCAACTCGGCGTGCCCGTGGTGATGCATCGCGAAAGTCCCGCGCCGTTCGTCGACATGCGCCTCGATGACGGCGACATGATGCTGATCGGCCGTCTGCGTCTGCAGGTGATGCACACGCCCGGCCACACGCGCGACTCGATGTGTTTGCAGGTGCAAGACCACCTTTTCACCGGCGACACGCTGTTGTTCGGGGGCACCGGCCGCACCGATCTGCCGACCGGCGATCCGGAAGCGCTTTATGACAGTTTGTTCAGCGGGATCCTGAAACTGGACCCTTTACTCAACGTGCATCCGGCGCACGACTACAAGGGCGGTGTTCAATCGACAATCGGTCGAGAGCTCGCCGAGAACCCGCGCCTGCAGAAGCGCGACCGCGTGGCGTTCGTCGAGATGATGCGAAGCCTCAACCTCAGCATGCCGACACATATCACCGAAGCGCTACGCAGCAACATGAGCGGAGGAAAGACCGTTGCGCAGCTGCTGGCGGAGGCTGCCTCTGCCGTGCCGTTCATGTCGCTGGCTGAGCTCAAGGCGCGTGTTGAAGACACTGACCAGAACTTCATCGTGCTGGATGTGCGCGAGCGCGATGCCTACGAGAACGGACACATCCCACGTGCGCGGTTGCTGCCACGCGGTCAGCTCGAGCTGCGCGTCAATGACGATCTACCTGATCCGACCAAGCGCATCGTCGCGTGTTGCGAGTTCGGCCGTATTTCAACGCTGGCCGCTGCAACGTTGCGCGAACTCGGCTACCAGCGCGCGGTTGCTTTGGACGGCGGCGTGAAAGCCTGGCGCGATGCGGGCTACCCGCTCAAGTCCGGATCGGATCCATGAACCAGTGAGTGCCTTGAAGAATATTCCAACGCTGACGTTGGAATGAGTGCGCTCGTGTTCGATCTTGGCATCGGGATTGCGGCGTTCATCTCCACCGACATCGATGACCTGTTTCTGCTC
The DNA here is from genome assembly GCA_035536515.1 of Burkholderiaceae bacterium. Lineage (GTDB taxonomy): Bacteria > Pseudomonadota > Gammaproteobacteria > Burkholderiales > Burkholderiaceae_F > JACCZX01. The sequence goes on from DATLOA010000356.1 coordinate 1,768, forward strand.
GCGGCCTTCTTTGCGGACACGCGGCTGCATCGTGCCTCAATCGTAATCGGACAGTACCTGGGCATCGGCGCATTGGTTTTGGTCAGCGCGATGGCCGCACTCTTGGCACTGGCGATTCCCGAAGGCTGGATTGCGTTGCTGGGGTTCGCGCCGTTGCTTATGGGACTCGCAAACTTGCGGGCACTGCGCGTCCGCGCAGCCGACACTCAAGGTGATGGCGACGCGCGTCGCGTTCAGCAGCAGGAGCACACAGCGGAACGGCGACTGGGCTGGCCAGTTCTGGCGGTTGCCAGCGTGACAGTCGCCAATGGCGGAGACAACGTTGGTTTATATCCCGCTGTTTGCGACGGCATTAGATGCCATCGCCACGTACGCACTCACGTTCGCTGTGATGACTGGCGTCTGGTGCGTAATCGGATACTGGCTGGTGAACAACAACGTTCTAGGTAGCGCGATACGACGCTATGGTCGCGTAATCCTGCCAGTCGTTCTGATTGTTCTCGGTCTCTACATCCTGTCCGACGCTTTGATTCTGCTTCGCTGATGTCCGAATTGAAGGCCATTGAGCATTGCAAAGCACGCGCCTATTTGCACAGACCCAGTACCCGTTCCTGCTGCGAGCACGTCTTTGCCGGCCGTGGTGGTGGTGTCGGTTCCGTCGAGCCTCCAGCAACGCAGGAACGGAGCTCACGCGCCGTAGGGGCGTAGTAAAACCACCCGCGACCGAGATCAGGCAGGGACATATCGACCTCGCGCCACTTCGGGTGCCCCTTTTCTTGCAGCGTCGGGAAGTTCTTGCATAGCGAACGCGCGAACTGCCTCAAGTGGCTCCCAGCCCCCTTCATATTGAAATCGTAGGTGACGAGAAAAGCCTTGACCGCCAAGCCGGGGAGATCCTCCGTAAGCAGGTTTGGATAGCTGCTGGCACGGACAGTGGCAGGAAAATAGGTCTTTAGGGCTGCCTTGCTGGATGGATGATTGGGATCGAACTTGAGAAGCTTGATATGTTGACGCGCCTCTTGCTTCATATCCGCAAGGAGTTTGGCGGGCTGACCTAAGACGAGTGCCACCACGTCAACGGTTTTGTCCGTGATCAACTTGACCAGTGCCTCCTCGTTGGAGGCGTAGATTGCGTTCGCCTCCGACATGGGTTCACCAAACATCAAGCGGTAGAGTGTTGCCGAGGTCAGCGCCGTGCCGCTCCCGAGTTGCCCGGCATTCATCTTCGCATTCCTGATCTCGTGGACGTAGTTCAAGGCCGAGTCGGCGCGCACCACAAAGTAGATCTCTTCGTTGTAAAGCGGCATGATGACCCGCAACGGCCGAATCATGTCGCCGGCCTCCGCGTTTCCGCCCGCGGACATGTCGAGGAAGGCCTGATAAACGTCCGACTGCACCAATGCGAGTTTCACACCCGGCTCGTAACGCAACCGTCGAACATTCTCTGCCGACCCCGCCGAAGGCAGCGCGTCGAGGTCTATGCCCGCCGGGGAAGCTACAAACTGGGCGAGATCGCGCCCGATGACGATATAGGTCCCGCGCGCAGAGGCCGTCACGATTTTGTATTCCACGGCCGCGATCGCCGCCGTACCGTGGCACAACAACGCTGAGATCAGCAGCGCGAACACTGCTTTTTTCATAGCTGTTTCTCCCTATGGCTTGATCGGACCGCAGAAACCAAGCGCTGCGACGGCTTCCGTACATTCCTTGAATGTCGGTGGATCCCTACGGCCTCTAGCGCCGGCGTCTATCACCGGCGATCGCCGCGCGCTCGATGCAGCGCCAGCAGGCTGAGGTGTCGCAGCCGGGCGACTTAATGCTGCAGGGGCGTCGACAGATCGGTTGGCGGGCACCGGCTCCTCTGTCCGAGGTTCGGCGACAACCGATGCAGTAGGTAATGGCGCCTTTTCAACGTTTTCAGCACCGGTTGTAGGTTGTGGTTGGATGTCTTGTGGCGCGGAAGTCGCGTCGTGATTCGCCACGGGCGCAGCGGCTCCTGCTGAAATCGACCCGTCGGGCTTGAGTGGGGTCGGCGTCCCCGCGCTCTGCCCCTGTGCAGGTTGCGGCAATGAGCGATCGTAGTAGTAATAGGCGGAGACGGCAGTCACCGCCAGCAACAAGGTCAGAAAAGCAAGACGCCGTGCGCGTCGCGCGGTCTCCGCCAGAGCCCTTTCGGATTCGAGTGTCTCCT
>DATLOA010000357.1:0-7801 GCA_035536515.1 Burkholderiaceae bacterium
GCGGCAGCACGCGCCACGCTCGAAGCTGTGCTTGGTCGCCAGCGGCGCTACTTGGAAGCTTGGTTGATGCTCGGCGAGGTTTGCGACGTGTTGGGCGACACGCGCTCGGCATTGCGTGCTCGCCACCGCGTCATTGTCGAATCGAACGCCCAGGGCCGCTGGCTCACCGCGGAAACGATCGAGCCCGAGTGGCAGCACGCTGTGCACCACGGCGTCGAAGCTTACCGGCGCGACAAGCGCGAGCAGGTGTTCGCGGCCTTCGGCCAAGTTCGCGAACGCCACGGTGCGGACGCGCTGCGCCGCTTCGAGCGCGCGCTGACCGGCTATCTCGGCGAGTGGAATGCGCGCCCCTCCGATCCACGGCAGCGCCCAAAGTTCTTCTGGTTTCCCGATCTGCCGCCGGGGCCCTACCACGATCCGATGCTGCAACCATGGGCATCAACGCTGCGCGATGCATGGCAGGAAATTCGCGATGAAGCTGCAGAATTGCTGCGCGAGGATCGCGACTTTGTCAGCTTCCTCGATCTCCAGCCGGGCCAAAGAGGGCCAAAATCCCTCGGCGGCGCCGCCGAGAATCCGGCGTGGGACGCGTACTTCTTCTACCGGCACGGGGTCCGCTACGACGCTAATCACGAGCGCTGCCCTTGCACCAGCGCGTTGCTTGAGTCGATCGAGCTATGCCGGGTTGCGCGACAGGCGCCCGAAATCTGCTTCTCGGTGATCCGCCCGCAGTCTTCGATCCTGCCTCACTACGGCGTGACGAACACGCGGCTCGTGTTCCACCTGCCACTCGTCGTTCCGCGCGACTGCGCGCTCAACGTGGCCGGGGTCGAGCACCGCTGGCGCGAGGGCGAACCGATCCTCTTCGACGACACCTATGAACATGAGGCGTGGAACCGCTCCGACCGACCGCGCTTGATTCTGTTGATGGACTGCTGGAACCCGCACCTAACGCAAGCCGAAAAGGAGGCAGTGCGCCACGTCATCGAGGCCATCGACGCGATTGAGAACTGACCCCAGTTTCGGCGCGTTACGGGGCGTTTTCTTGATGACACTGGCAACGAAGGGCAGTCCGGCAGCTAGAAGTCGCAAGGCTTTAAGGATAGCGCTCGCCGTCGCACGACTTCCGCGTCAACAGTTAGATCCCCCTTGGCGAAAAAACAGGGTTGCGGTACGCCGAATGACGCGTCCCCGCACCTGCGCCGAGACTTCGGAACGATGTAATCACGCCGTGTTCTTGCGCTCGACTTTTTTATCTTCTTGTTTTGTGCGCTCCATCGCCTCAGGTTCGAGCTTCTCGGCGGTGGAATTAAGCCGTACGAATAAGCCCCATGCGACCAGAAGCGCCGCCGCCGCGAAACCGATCATCGCAACCTCCGGCAATCGGCTAGGGTCTTCTCGAGAAAAGCGGAAGGCAGTGACGAGCGTTTCAACGGACATTGCAACCACAACGACAATCAGGAACCGCGACAAGAAGCGCCGCACGCGCGTTGGTGCGCTAACGTTGACTTCGCGGTGCACTTCCTCCTCCAACACTGTTTGGCCAAGTTCCATGGCGGCAACCGCAATTGTTAGCATCGCGATGGCTTCCAGCACAGACTCGAATCGAACGTTTAATCCCTGAGTTGCCCAAGGAGCGGCACCATTCCACAATTGAATGGCAGCGAAGACCACCAGCACCACTGCACTGCCGAGAAAAAGCACGGCAATAGTTGAGTAGCCGACCAGGCATACCAGGGCGATAACTCGCATTGCATCTCCTGTTGTCAAAGAACCGGTAATTGCTTTAACTGCTTTCGGCATTGCAATTCATAAAATCTTAAGAATCGCGCTCGCCGTCACGGCTATTTCTGCGCCCACAATCAGGTTGCCCTCTACAAACGAGAGGGTCGCGGTGCGCCGTACGACGCTTCCCCGCGCCTCGACCAGAAGGTGCGGACGGACCGCGGTCAGAAATCGCACGTCGATCTGAATCGTTACGCATGGCCGGCGGTTTGCGTCTTCCCACGCGATCGCGCTCAGTGCATGGTCGATCAGGGTCATCAGCAATCCACCGTGCACGATGCCTGCGGGATTGGTGTGCTGCAAAGTGGGGACGAACGCATAAGCCCATAAATCGTTTTCCTTGCGCGTCCACAGAGGTCCCACGCTTCCGATAAATCCCTCCAGCGTGCGCGGCTTCCAGCCTGTAATGCTCGGATCGATGTCCATCAGCTGTTTGCAAGTACTGCGTCGGACAACGAGAGTGCCTCAATCTGCATGTGCTTGGCCAGTGCAGTGCTGCGTGAGCCGTCAAGCTGATTGGCAACGCCCGCCGCGACGATCGCATGTCCGACGCGATTCGATGTATCGAACAGTGGCACCGCTACGATTGTGACGCCGTTGATGTAGTTGCTGCGGTCGATGCTGTAGCCCTTGCGGCGCGCCGCTTCGACCTCGGCGCGCCAGGTCTTCAAATCCGGCGCGTTCTGCCAGCGCAATTGTTTGAACCCCTGCTCTATCTCACTCCATGGGCGATCGCTGAAAGCGGCGATCAGGCGTCCGGTCGCGCTGATCAGCGCGGGAAACCGGCTGCCGACGTCCAGATGCAGACTAAAGGGCATCTGCGAGCGTGACAGCGTAACGACGACCATGTGATCGAGTCCCGAGACTTCGACACCGATCGCCGTTACGCCCCAGTCTCGTGACAGCCGGTCAAGCACGGGTTGCGCCACGTTCGCAAAGCTGTTGCGCTCAATCACGCTGCGCGCCAGCGAAAGCATTCCGATACCCAGTCTGTAACGTTTCGTGTCCGCATCGACCGCCACCAGCTGCTCCTGTACCAGCACACGCAGAATGTGCAGGCAGGTGCTGGTCACCATGCCTAAAGATTGTGCGATCGCTTTGACGCCCAACGGTGCAGGAGTTTTGCCAAGTAAACGCAGGATGGCGATTGATCGACTGACGGCCGGCACGGGACGGACCCGCGTGGTTTTGGCAGCGACCGCGGACGTTTTGCTTGCCGTCTGGTGGATCCTGGCCGTCAATGTGCTCATCAAAGTATTTGTATTAGTACAAACAATGGATGTATTTGACAACTCTATTTAACTCGCCGATCATTTGCAAATACTTTCGCAAGAAATCAACGTGCCCAGGCTCACCGATTACACGTCCTACGCGGACGCACAGCAACACTGCACCTCCGACAAGCTGTGGGAACTGTTCGACGGCGACCGCAATCGTCTGAACATCGCGCACGAATGCATTGATCGTCATGTCTCCGATGGTCGCGTCGCGGTGATCTTGGCGCATGCCGATGGCCGAGACGAGCTGCTGACGTTCGAGCAGATCGCGCGTGAGTCTGCGCAGTTTGCCCACTATCTGGCGGCACGGGGAACTAAGCCGGGTGACCGCGTCGCTGTAATGCTGGAGCCGTCGCGTGCTTTCTATGTCGCGATTTTCGGAGCGATCAAGTACGGTGCGATCGCGGTGCCGCTGTTCACACTGTTTGGTCCAGATGGAATTCGTCTGCGCGTGCAGGACTGCGCGCCGCAGCTGCTGATTACCAATACAGAGAAGGCGCCGATCGCGCAAGGTCTCGGTAGCGTCAAGGTCGTCGTCGCAAACGATCGTTTCCTCGCGGAACTCACCGGATACAGCGACCAGTTCACTCCTGCAACGCGCGCCGACGACGTGGCAATCTTTCAGTACACGTCCGGCACGACGCGCGAACTGCCCGAGGCCGTGAAGCATTCGCATCGGGCAATCGTCACCTTAATGCTGGCGGCGTTGTACGGGACCGGCTTACGCCCCGGCGATCGATTCTTTTGTCCGTCGTCCCCTGCATGGGGTCACGGACTATGGCATGGAACACTCGCTCCGCTCGCGTTCGGCATCACGATCGGTGCTTTCTCTGGCAAGTTCAACGCTGAACGACTGCTGCGCGCGCTGCACGATCATCGCTTTACCAATCTGTCTGCTGCCGCCACGCATTACCGGATGATGCGTAATTCTGGTGCAGCGCCGAACTACGCATATTTTCTGCAGAAACTTTCTTTCACTGGCGAGCCCATCGACAGCGAGACCGCGACGTTCGCGGAAGCTGTTTTCGGGCATCCCGTATGCAGCATGTACGGAACCACTGAGATTGGCGTAATACTGGTGAACTATCCTGGCGCAGAAGATTTCACAGTAAAGCCTGGCTCGCTCGGGAAGCCGATTCCCGGCGGTAAGGTTGAGGTGCAGGACGCGAACGGAGTTGCGTGCGCACCCGGAGTTGTTGGTGAGCTTAAGGTGTGGCGGCGCGACGCCTGGATTCCCACCAAGGACCTCGGCCGCATCGACGAGGAGGATTATTTTTATCACGCGGGCCGCGCTGACGATGTGATCATCTCCGCCGGCTGGACCATGAGCGCGGTTGAAATCGAGGATGCGATTCTGAAGCACCCGCAGGTGCAGGAGGCCGCGGCGATTGGTGTGCCGGACGCGCTGCGCGGCCAGGTCGTCAAAGCCTTCGTTGTTGCATCGCGCGACGGCGACGATGCTTTTATCGAAGAAATACAGCAGCTTGTGCGCACGCGACTCAGCGCGCATGAGTATCCGCGCCACATTGCGTTCGTTGCGGAGCTGCCCAAGACCCCCGCAGGCAAAGTGCACCGCAAAGTGCTGCGCGAGCGGGAGCTTGCTGCATTGGCGGCCTCTGCCGACGCTGCCCCTTACTAAATTTCGATCGAGGAGACGACATGGAAGTACTCGCACCCACAAGAAAAATTACGCGCGAATTCCCGAAGATCACTGAAAAAGGTCTGGACGACCTGCGTGGCCGCATCGGCCAACCGGTGGCGGGTACGGTCGAGCCATGGTGCTATGAGGCCACGCGCGACAACATTCGCCACTATGCGCATGGCATCGGCGACGACAACCCGCTGTGGTGCGACCCCGACTATGCCGCGAAGACACAGCATGGCGGCATCCTCGCGCTTCCGAGCTTCTTATTTGCTACCAGCCGCATTATTTCCGGCTATGTCGGTGGGCTTCCGGGCGTGCACGCGATGTGGTCGGGCGCCGACTGGAACTGGCACATGCCGGTGCGGCGCAACGATGTGATTTCGACCGAGGCTCGCTTGAAGGAATTGATCGAGCACGAGACGCGCTTCGCCGGCCGCGCGGTTCAGCAGATTTACCACGTCGACTTCTACAACCAGCACGGCGACAAAGTGGCCGATGCCGACAGCTGGTGCTTCCGGACTGAGCGCGACCATGCGCGTGAAAAGGGCACGAAGTACAAGGAGGTGCGTGCGCGCGAACCGCGCCGCTATACCGACGCCGAACTCGCCAAGGGGTATGAGCTGTACGCGAACGAGCAGGTACGCGGCGCCACGCCGCGCTACTGGGATGACGTGAAGGAAGGCGAAGCGCTGCCAGTGATGTTCAAAGGGCCGATGACCGTGACCGGCTTCATTGCGTATGCGCAAGGGTGGGGCGGGTTGTATATCCGCGCGAACAAGCTCGCATGGAAACTGATCGATGCGCATCCGGGTGCCGGCATCAAGAATCGCTTCGGTATTCCGGATGTCCCCGAACGCGTACATTGGGAAGAGGATTTCGCGCTCGAAGTTGGCGCACCCGGCGCGTACGACTATGGCCCCGAGCGCTGTTCGTGGCTCACGCATCACTTGACCAACTGGATGGGTGACGCTGGATTTCTGCGCAATGCGCACTGCAAGGTGCGTCGTCACAATCCCGAGGGTGATTTGCTGTTCATCAAAGGCAAAGTCAAGCGCAAGTTCGTCGAAGACGGACGCAAGCTCGTCGAGATCGAACAGGAGGGTCACAACCAGGACGACGAGCTATCTGTCGTGGGCTACGGCATCGTGGAGTTGCCCGCGCGTAATGGATGAGTGAACTCGGCGATGAGCGAAGCAACGGCACCTGAGCGCAAGCTTTCCGGTGCCCTGGCCGGCGTGCGCGTGGTTGACGTTTCGCGTGTACTCGCGGGCCCGCTGTGCACGCAGATGTTGTCAGATCACGGCGCCGATGTGATCAAAGTTGAGCCGCCGTCAGGCGACGAGACTCGTTTGCTCGGTCCCCCATTCACGCCAAGCGGTGACGCAGCGTACTTTTCGTCGGTTAACCGCGGTAAACGCGCCGTGAGTCTCGATTTGTCGAGCCCCGAGGGGCGCGCGGCACTTGAGCGGTTGCTCGAGGATGCGGATGTGCTGGTAGAAAACTTTCTTCCGGGAACCACCAAGCGATGGGGCCTTGATTACGACACGCTGTCGCGGCGCAATCCGCGGCTGATCTACTGCAGCATCAGCGGCTTCGGTGCCGACGGGCCACTCGGCGGACTGCCGGGTTACGACGCCGTGCTGCAGGCGATGTGCGGCTTGATGAGCATCAACGGCACGGCGGAGTCGGGACCGATGCGAATGGGTATTCCCGTCGTCGATCATCTGACGGGCTACACCGCGCTGACCGGCATCCTGATGGCGCTGTACGTGCGGTCGCACACCGGCAAGGGTCAGAAAGTCGAAGCGACTTTGTTCGATGCTGCGCTGAGTTTGCTCGTTCCGCACGCGGCCAACTGGTTTTATTCGGATCGCACGCCTGGGCTGCTCGGCAATGCGCATCCGAATATCAGTCCGTACGACAAGTTCAAGGCGCGCGATGGCGAGCTGTTCCTCGGCGTCGTCAATGACAAGCAGTTTCGCCGATTGTGCGATCACATTGGTCGCGCCGATCTGCTCGGCGATCCGCGCTTTACGACTAACGCACTGCGCGTAGCGAACGTTGCAGCGCTGCGCCGAGAGCTTGAGCACGCTCTCGCATCATTGCCGGTCGAAACGCTATGCCGCGAGCTGATGGCACGCGGGGTGCCGGCAGGTCCCGTGCATTCGGTGCCGCAAGCCTTTTCTCAACCGCACGCCGCGCATCGCGGGATGAAAATAAACGATGGCGACTATCGCGGAATAGGATTGCCCGTAAAGCTTTCAGTCACGCCTGGCCAACCGGGACGCCCGCCGCCGCGTTTTGATGAGCATGCAGATACAGTTGCTGAAGTACACATAGGAGACAACAAATGAGATCGCTGAGATACATCGTCGCCACCGTCATCGGCGTGGTATTGACTGGCACCGCTGCTGCGCAGGCCTATCCAAATAAACCGGTACGCATCATCGTTGCTTATCAGGCCGGCCAGGGAACGGATGTCGCAACGCGCTACATCGCAGAGCAATTGTCCAAGAGCTTAGGGCAAAACTTTTTCGTCGATAACCGTCCTGGGGCAGGAGCCAATCTTGGAACGATGGCGGCTGCGCGCGCTCCTGCCGACGGCTACACGCTGACGATGGGCACAAATGCCACGCACGGCGTCAATCAATTTCTGTACACCAACATCGGCTTCGATCCGGAGAAGGATTTCGAGCCGATCATCTTGACGGGCACATTTCCGATGGTGATTTCGGCAAGTCCGACGGCACCGGTCAACTCCGTTGCAGATTTATTAGCGGCTGCCAAAGCGAATCCAAAGTCAGTTGATATAGCTTTGCCGAGCACGACGGCTCGTCTGGTATTCGAATTCTTGAAAGAGCGCAGCAGCGCACCGCTGTTCGGTGTTCCGTACAAAGGATCGAGCAGCTCGATGACGGAAGTGATGGGCGGGCAGATTCCATTGACAATCGATACGGTCACCGCGTCTAGGCCACTGATCGAAAGCGGCAAGCTGAAGGCCATTGCGGTGACTTCGGCGAAAGCAAGCGAGCTGTTGCCGGGAGTAAAACCGGTCGCCGAGCAGGGCATGCCGGGCTTCGAAGTGCTCGCGTGG
>DATLOA010000358.1:0-5354 GCA_035536515.1 Burkholderiaceae bacterium
CACCGAGCCGATAATTTCGCGCGGCATACGCAAAAACACGGCGTCGTCGGTACGCCATTGATGAAACGTTGCGAGCAGCCGGCCCTTCGGTGTGCAATACCCCGACAGCCGCACTTGACCGGGCACCAACCGAGACACGTCGTTTGTCAGCTGCGATTGCAGAAACGAAACCGCGTCAGGACCGCTAACGGAAACGATGCCGAGCTCCGGAAGCGGAGCCAGTACGGTCGCTTGAACAGATGGGGCGAGGGCGGACACTTGATAGCTCTTCAGTAGAGCGCAGATTAATATAAGTAACAAGGCCGTTTACTTGAAAAGTTGTTCTTTCTTTTTCGAAATAACATTACTTCGATGAAAAAGCGCAGCCGCGCGGGCGCATGGATCAGTCTGATTCTGCTGGCAGGCATCGCAGTGATTGCTGCAGGGTTTGCCGCACGCTGGTATGTGTTCGAGCGTGCATTACCGTTCGGGTCGGATCGCGTTGAGCTCCGTGTGCCCCCCGGTAGCTCGGTGCGAAGCATCGCGCAGGCTGCGCAGGCGGCCGGCATTGAAGTCAACTCGGACGCGATGGTTGCTGCGGCTCGCTTCACCGGGACTTCTCAATCGCTGCGTGCGGGGCGCTACACAGTGCAGCGCGGTATAACGTTGAGCGGGCTGCTCGCAAAATTGCGCGCGGGCGACGTCATTCGCGAGCGTTTCACGGTAGTCGAAGGCATCGTGTTTCGCGAGCTGCGAATTCTGGTGGGGGCACAAACACAGCTGAAGCAGGATTCCGCGAGCATGTCGGGCGAACAGTTGCTGAAAGCGATTGGTGCGGCCGAGACGCATCCCGAAGGCTTGTTCGCTCCGGAAACGTACGTTTATGACCCCGGTGCGTCCGATCTCGATATCTATAAGCAGGCATATCGCGCGCAAATGAAGCTGCTGCAGGACGCATGGGCTGGGCGCAAGCCCGATCTGCCGTACGCAAGCGCGTACGAAGCGCTAATCATGGCGTCGATCATCGAAAAGGAAACAGGGCAGGCGTCCGAGCGAGCGATGATCGCCGGCGTCTTCATTAACCGATTGAAACTTGGAATGCTGCTGCAGACGGATCCGTCCGTAATTTACGGAATCGGCCCGTCGTTCGACGGCAACCTGCGCAAGCGCGACTTGCTTGCCGACGGACCATACAACTCTTACACGCGCGCGGGCTTGCCGCCCACGCCGATCGCGCTGCCGGGGCGCGCGTCAATCGAGGCCGCGTTCAATCCGGCCAATACCTCGGCCCTTTATTTCGTTTCACGCGGCGACGGCACTTCGCACTTTTCGGCGACGCTCGCCGAACACAATCGCGCGGTCGATGCGTATCAGCGGTGCTGCCGTCGATGACCGAGCGCGGGCGGTTCATCACATTCGAAGGAATTGACGGCTCCGGTAAGAGTACGCACCTCGCCGCGGTAGTGCACTCGCTCCGCACACGCAACGTGACGACGGTGCTCACGCGCGAACCCGGCGGAACGCCTCTCGGCGAATCACTGCGCGAGTTGATTCTGAATCAGCCGATGACGCGCGAGACCGAGACGATGCTGATGTTCGCGGCTCGCGCCGAGCATCTTGCAATGATCATTAGGCCCGCGCTCGCCGCAGGACAATGGGTTCTGTGCGACCGGTTCACCGATGCAACTTATGCGTATCAGGCGGGTGGACGAGGCATCGACGAGCGTGCCGTTGCCGAGCTCGAGCACTGGGTGCATCCGGATCTGCAGCCCGACCTGACGATTCTTTTCGACGTCGCGCCCGAAGTCGCAGCCAGGCGGCTCGCGCAGGCGCGATGCGCCGACCGCTTCGAGGCCGAGCCGATTGCGTTCTTTGGCGCTGTACGCGCGATGTACCTGCAAAGAGCCGCGGCGACTCCCGCGCGCTTTTTCGTGATCGACGGCGCGCAGGCGCCCGACGCCGTGCGCGACCAGCTCGAGCACCTGATGCGGCAATGGAACGGCTGACGCCGTTGCCGTGGCAGCACGAGCCGTGGTCGCAGCTTGTTGGCTGCCGCCCGCGCCTGCCACATGCCTTGCTGTTCCACGGCCCGCGTGGCGTCGGGAAGCGCCATTTGATGAGAGCGTTCGCGCAGCTCCTATTGTGCGAGTCGCCGATCGACGCTGCGCCGTGCGGTCGCTGCATTGGCTGTCGGCTTATCGGCGCTGATAATCATCCCGACCTGCGATGGTTGGCGCCGGCAGCATTGATGCCGGATCGAGATGACGCCGGGGAGGGCGATGATGCGGCAGAGCGAAGCGAAGTGCGCGCGAACAAGGCCAGGCCAAGCCGCGAAATTTTAATTGACCAGGTGCGCAAGATCAGCGAGTTTCTGTCGGTCTCGTCGCATCGCGGTGGCCGCCGCGTAGTGCTGCTGACGCCGGCGGAAGCGTTGAATGCTCCGGCCGCTAACGCGCTGTTGAAGATGCTCGAGGAGCCTCCTCCAGAAGTTGCATTTCTCGCCGTCAGCGACCAGCTCGACGCGGTGCTGCCTACGATCCTGTCGCGTTGTGTGCTGCTGCGCGCACCACTTCCAACCCATGCGCAGGCTCTCGCATGGCTGCGATCGCAAGGAGTCGAGCGCGCCGAGGCCAAACTGGCGGAGGCGGGCGGTGCGCCGTGCAGCATCGCCGATGAAACAGCGCGCGAGAGCCAGGTGCTCGAACCGGCGCTACGGGAAACGCTGATCAAGCTGTTAGGCCGCGGCGCGGCCTTAACCGGCGACCAAATCGTCAGCTCCGTGCCGAAAGACATTGCCGTGGCGCCAGCGATCCGTCTGTTACAGCGGTGGGGATGGGACTTATTAGCGGAAAGGTTGGCGGGCCGCGTTCGTTACTATCCACAGCACCAGCGCCAAATTGCAACCCTCGCGCGCGCGATCGAGCCGGGGCGGGTGGTCGACTGGGCCGCAGCACTGGCGCAAACGCAAGCGGTCAGCGATCATCCGCTGAACGCGCGGTTGGTGATTGAAAGCGCGTTACTCGGTTACGCCGAGGCGATGCGGGCACATAGGTGATTGAACGAGATGAACGACGGCGGCAAGGGCGGAAACGGACAGGCTGCGGCAGCGGGTGGTGCGCGGCCCGCCGTCCTGTCGCTCTCCATCAAGGAAAAAGCTGCGCTGTACGCCGCCTATATGCCGTATTTGAAAAGCGGCGGCATGTTCGTTCCAACCACGCGGCCTTATCAGCTTGGCGATGACGTTTACCTAATTTTGACGCTGCTCGAAGATCCGACTCGAATTCCGGTGGCCGGCAAAGTCGTTTGGATAAGCCCAGCCGCGGGCGGCAGCAAGACGCCTGGCATTGGTGTTCATTTTCCGTCCGACGAGACCGGGCTGAATGCGCGCAAGCGCATTGAAGACGCGCTCGGCGGGGCGCTGAAGTCCGCCCGCCCGACCCACACGTTGTAGTTCAGCAGCGCCGGCCGGGCGGCGGCGACGAACTCATGTACGTCGATTCCCATTGTCACCTTTGCTTTCCGGAGCTGTCGCAGGATCTGCCCGGTGTGCTGCAGCGCATGCGCGACAACAACGTCGTTGCTGCCCTGAACATTTGCACGACGCTCGAAGAGTTTCCAGCGGTGCTCGCGGTCGCCGAGCAACACAGCCACATCGTCGCGTCGGTCGGCGTGCATCCTGACTACCAGGAGATTGAAGAGCCAACTGTCGAAAAGCTCGTCGCGCTCGCCGATCACCCGAAGGTCGTCGCGATTGGCGAAACGGGGCTTGACTATTTCCGGCTACGCGAGCCGCTCGAGTGGCAGCGTGAACGTTTTCGCACGCACCTACGCGCGGCCCGGCGCTGCGGTAAGCCGCTGATCATTCATACGCGTGCATCGTCTCCGGACACGATCAGGCTGATGAAGGAAGAGGGCGGCGAGCAAGCGGGTGGCGTCATGCACTGCTTTACCGAATCGCTCGCCGTTGCCGAGGCCGCAATGGCCCTCGGTTTTTATATTTCTTTTTCGGGAATCGTGACCTTCAAAAATGCCCGCGAGTTACAGGACGTAGCCCGGGCGGTGCCGCTCGAACGTTTACTGATTGAGACCGACTCGCCCTACCTTGCGCCCGTGCCTTATCGCGGTAAAACTAACGAGCCAGGTTTCGTGCCTAAAGTGGCCGAAAAGGTGGCCGAGTTGAAGAACTTGAGCGTAGATCAAGTGGCCGCGGCCTCTACCGCCAACTTCTATAGGCTTTTCAGGTGCTTAGAGAACGTTCCTACACACAGCATTAACGCCACCGATCGGTCGGCAGTCGCACCGAATCAAAGCGTTGCATTCAATAGTTAAAGCTGGGAGTTAAAGCAGCCCGGTGCCTTGCAAAGCTCCAACCGTTGTCTGTGCCAACTCCGCAATCTGCCCAGGCGCATTCTGCGCTGTCGAACTGCTGGCGCGCCCTGACCACATCGTCACTCCATTGGACGGGTCGATCAGCGCCGTCTCCGCGCCATACGCCTGATTGACGCGCGAGCCGCCAATCGGAAACGAAATTCCGAGGCCACCGCCGAATCGTCCCCCGCCACCCCCGGCACCGATGCCAACCGAGGGCCCGCTATCCACCGCAACCGTCTGGCCCGAGTTCAGCGTCATGCGCACGATCGCTCGCGCGCCAACTCGTTTGGCTGCAGCAACATACGGATCATTTCCGCTCGGCGGAGCCGTTCCCGCCGGCGAAAGCTGCGAGTTCAGAGTCGGCTTTGCGCCACGCGCCGACACGGCCGCAGCTAGCTGATCTTCACAAATACGCTGCAGTGTCAGATCCTGCGCCTCGCACGCGACAAGCACTGAGCCGCCACGCACGTTGCGCCCCTGGTAGTCGGGGTTCGTCCACTGCGCATCCATGCGTGTTGTGGCGCATGCCGTTACAAGAACCGCGGTGGATAGAGACAAAAGTCGAATTGCTTGCATTGAGCACCTCACAATGCCGCTAGGGCAGTTTTCATGCCGGCGCGGACTTAAAGCTCTGTTGCGCCTTCGAAGTGCGCGTAATGCATATTATGTCAACTAAGCAGCAGACAGCAGCTAGCGTCTAAATAGAGGCTATTCCCCGCTCCCGCTGCCACTTCTGTTTGCGCTACGACTCCGGATCCTCGCCTTCGTCGTCAACATCGTCACCTTCATCGACAGCAATGCGGTCGAGCGCGTCCGTCGGAATTGGCGCGCCTGAGCCGATCAAATGATCCGGCGCAATATCGCTGCCCGCTTCGTCGTCGCGGCCCGCAGCGGCGCGCTCGCCCGTGCCGCTGGCATCCGTATCGCTGTCGAGATTCGCGTCGCCGACATCGCGTCCCGCGCCGAGTGCCTGAGGCATATCTTCATTGGTTCCGCGATCGAGT
>DATLOA010000359.1:0-11794 GCA_035536515.1 Burkholderiaceae bacterium
CCGCGCGCAAATCCCTCGCGCCGTACTCGCGCGAGCTCCGGACGCGAGCCGAACAGTGCTTTCATCACAGGCGATTATAGGAAGCGTCTGTTCGCTAGAATGAACGGCTTGAACAAGAGCGCGAGCGCCGGGAGAAAGCGATGTCGATGTCTGATCGCGATGGACTAATTTGG
The DNA here is from genome assembly GCA_035536515.1 of Burkholderiaceae bacterium. Classification (GTDB taxonomy): domain Bacteria; phylum Pseudomonadota; class Gammaproteobacteria; order Burkholderiales; family Burkholderiaceae_F; genus JACCZX01. The sequence goes on from DATLOA010000359.1 coordinate 174, forward strand.
TACGACGGAAAACTCGTGGAGTGGCGCGATGCGACCACGCACGTGCTGACCCACTCACTGCACTATGGGCTCGCGGTATTCGAAGGCGTACGCGCCTACAACACGCCCGCCGGTCCGGCGATCTTCCGGCTGAAGGAACACACCGAGCGCATGTTCAACTCGGCAAAGATTTTCATGATGCAGATTCCGTTTTCGCGCGAGCAGATTTTCGAAGCGCAGCGCGAAGTCGTGCGCGCAAACAAACTCGACTCGTGCTATCTGCGTCCGCTCGCGTTCTACGGCTCGGAAAAAATGGGCGTGAGTCCGAACGGCAATAAGGTGCACGTGTCGATCGCTGCGTGGCCGTGGGGCGCCTATCTCGGCGAGGAAGGGCTCGAAAAAGGCATTCGAGTCAAGACGTCATCGTTTCAGCGGCACCATATCAATGTGTCGATGGTTCGCAGCAAGACCGCGGGCCACTACGTAAATTCGATCTTAGCCAACATGGAAGCGGTCAACGACGGCTACGACGAAGCTCTGCTGCTTGACACGCAGGGATTCGTTGCCGAAGGTGCGGGTGAGAATCTTTTCATCGTCAAAGATGGCCAGGTTTTCGAGCCCGAAATGGTGTCCGGGCTCACCGGCATCACGCGGGCCACTGTGCTCGACCTTGCGCGCGATCTCGGCTTTCCTGTAACGGCTAGGCCAATGACACGCGACGACGTCTATCTTGCCGACGAAGCGTTCTTCACTGGTACGGCTGCCGAAATCACTCCGATTCGCGAGCTCGACGGCCGGGTTCTGGGCAGTGGAAAGCGCGGGCCTATCACCGAAAAAATCCAGAGCCTGTTTTTCGACGCGGTCAACGGCCGCGCACCGAAGTACAAGCAGTGGCTCACCCTAGTTAACGAAGGCAGTGCCAATGAGCGCAACGCAAGAAAATCCAATCGTCCAATTACAGTCCAGTGACCTGCCGGCGTTTTGTCCCAGTCCGGCGATGCCAGTATGGAACCATCACCCGCGCGTGTTTCTAGACGTGACTGTGACTGGACGCGCGATGTGCCCGTATTGCGGGACCGTATATGTGCTGAAGGCGGGTGAGAGCGTGAAGGGGCATTAAGCGATGCGAGTCGCAAAGCCTATCTTGCTATCGTCGCCGGAAGAGTGTGAGCAGGCGTTTTACGACGCGCTCGAGGCGGGCGACAGTGAAGCTGTCGTTGACCTCTGGCTCGAAGACGATGACGTCGTGTGCATTCACCCGGGCGGGCCGCGCCTGACCGGGTTCGATTCGGTGAAATCATCATGGATATCAATACTTGCCAACGGTCCGCTGCATGCGCGCTGCACGCTTGCGAAGTCGCTCGAGACACCGACCGTCGCGCTGCATAACGTCGTCGAAGAAGTGGTCGTCGGTTCGGGCGCGAAACAGGAAATCGTGCGTGTTCTGGCGACCAATGTGTACGTGAAAACGCCCGCGGGCTGGAAAATGGTGCTGCATCACGCCTCGTCGGCGCCCGGAGGTGCGGTGGGCGCCGTCAGTGAAGCGCGGGAATCACACGGAGTGCTTCACTGATTCGCGTTGGGCACGAATCTGAGAGTGCAATCGGGTTGAGTGCCGCTCGTCGCTAGTTCCTATTCCGCGCCGCCCTGGTTGCCCGGCGGGCATTTGCAAACGATTGTCCCAGCCCGGTTTATGCGGCTGCCCATCGTGCAGTACCGGCGCGAGCGTTGGGATACGCATGACGGCGACTTCGTCGACGTCGACTTTGCGCTGCCCGAGCCTGCGCCGAACAAGACCCCAATACTCGTCATGTTTCACGGCCTCGAAGGCGATTCGCAAAGTCACTATGCGCGCTCAACGATGCGCTGGTTCGCCGACCGCGGCTGGCGCGGCTTGGTGGTCCATTTCCGTGGCTGTTCGGGCGAGCCCAACCGCCTGCCGCGCGCGTACCACTCCGGAGACTCGGACGAAGGCGACTGGATTTTGCGCGCCGTCAGTAAGCGCTGGCCAAACGCGCCGCTGTACGCGGTAGGAATTTCACTCGGCGGCAACATGCTCGCCAAATGGGCCGGCGAGCGAGAGCACGATGCGAGGTTCGTTGCCGCCGCGGCGTCAATCGGCTCGCCACTCGACTTGGCGGCGGGTGGTGCAGCGCTTGGCCGTGGCGTCAACATGATCTACACGCGAATGTTTCTCGCCACGCTGAAGACCAAAGCACTCGCTAAGCTGCAAAAGTTTCCCGACATTGCGCTTGACAGTAAATACACGCAAAGACTGCAGGCGAGTCGCAACCTCTATCAATTCGATAACGAATACACCGCTCCATTGCACGGCTTTCGCAACACCGAAGATTATTGGGACAGGGCATCCGGCAAGCCGTGGCTACGGGCGGTCCGCATTCCGTATCTGGTGCTGAATGCGCTCAATGATCCGTTCGTCCCTGCGGCGAGCCTGCCACAGTCCAAGGACGTGTCGGCGTCGGTAGAGCTCGAGCAACCGGCTGAGGGTGGCCATATCGGCTTCGCACGCGGTCCGTGGCCAGGCCGCATTGATTTCATCGCGGAGCGCCTGCACCGATTTTTTACACAACGTGAACCCTCACTGCCGTAGCCGGACGGGCACGTAAACCGCTACGCTAATACTCTAAAAAAGGAGGTCGCATGGATGACATAGTGAAAGCCGCGATAGCAAAGTGGCCGAATGTACCTGCGGTGTTCGGTTGGCTGTCGCTGAACGGGCGCGGCAATTGGCGCATCAAGGATGACCCAATTGATAACGAAGCGATCAACGAATTTATCGGTCGCAATTACATGAACGACGGCTGCGGCAACTGGTTCTTTCAAAATGGCCCGCAGCGTGTCTATGTCTCTCTAGAAATCGCGCCGTGGATTTATCGACTCGACGAATTCAAACGGCTCGCGACGCACACGGGCGCGCACCCTCGCGAGCTGCGGCAAGCGTTCGCCGACGAAAACGGCCGACTTTATTTCGAGACTGAACTGGGGCCGGGAGTTCTGGACGACCGCGACACGCTCGCATTCTCGGAGCGGATCGTCGATGAAGACGGCGAGGTGCTCGACGACGCGGCGATGGCCGATTGGAACGCGGGCCAGATTAGCGCAGAGCTAAAGACCGAAGGGCTGCACGTCAATCATGACAACCACGTGCCGATCGAGCGCATTAAGTCGGAGCGCATTCCCGAAGTGCTTGGCTTCATGCGCACGCCGCAGTCGTCGAAACGAAGCTGAGGTAGAACTGAAGTTCACTCGAACGTCGGCGACTCGACGCCTAGAATCTTGTGCAGCTTCGGGCTGGTCGTCGTGTATTGCAGATGCACCTTGCGTTCGGGAAACACGTAACGCGTGGCGCCAAATGCCGCGAGTGCGGATTCGTGGAAACCTGACAGAATCAGCTTCTTCTTGCCCGGATAGCTGTTGATGTCACCGACTGCGAAGATTCCGGGAACGTTGGTTTCGAATTTTTCGGTATCGACACGCACCTGGCGACGCTCGATATCCAGCCCCCACTCGGCAATCGGACCAAGCCGCGGCGAGAGGCCAAAAAACACCAGCAGATGATCGAGCGGCACGCGCCGTGTGAGCCCATCCAATGATGTAACCCTGACTTCGGTCATTCGATCGTCGTCTGTTTCAAAACCGGTTATCTGACCGACCAGGAACTGCATCTTCAGCCCCTCGCACAACGCCTTCATCTTCGCCACCGATGCAGGTGCAGCCCGAAAGCCATCGCGCCGATGAACCAGGACCACGCTTTCGGCTTTGCCGGCAAAATCGAGCGCCCAGTCCAGAGCCGAGTCGCCGCCGCCGGCGATAACAAGGCTCTTACCCGCGAACTGCGACGGATTTTTGACTCGGTAGTGAAGCTGTGTCCCGGCGAAGCGATCGATTCCTTCGACTTTCAGCGTGCGCGGCTGAAACGAACCGACGCCGCCCGCAACAATAACCACCTTCGTCAGAAAAAGCGTGTCCTTGCTGGTCCCAACCAAAAAACGCCCGTCGTCCTGCTTCTGGACGCTCGACACTTCCTGGCCAAGATGAAACGTTGCGCCGAACGGTTTGATCTGATTAAGCAGCGCTTCGGTCAATTCCTTGCCCGTGCACACCGGTATTGCGGGTATGTCGTAAATCGGTTTGTCGGGATATAGCTCGGTACATTGGCCGCCCGCTTCAGGCAGCGAATCGATCACATGTGCCTTGATCTCGAGCAAGCCCAACTCGAACACCTGAAACAGCCCAACCGGTCCAGCGCCGACAATAACTGCATCGGTTTCAATGGGATGCGCGGCCGATGCGGACGCGGCGATCAGTGATTCGTTTTCGGATTTCATTGCTGGGGTGGGACGACGATTGCTCAACCCCAAGATTGTACGGATGCACCGCTAGCGGCGCGAACGCTCCTCCGGCTCGCGGCGCGAAGCCTCTCGAATGCTCTCGCGATCGCGCTTGACCTCGGCCTGCAGATCCCGCAAGCGCGCGTCGATCTCGGACATCGTATAAAAGTCGCCATCGTTGGCGCGGCGCGCGATCTCCAGCTGGTTGACCGCGGCTTGCGGCGCACCGAGCAAGGCGTACATCTCGCCGATCGATTGATGCTGCAACGAGCGGCGATTCAACGCCGCGTATGAGCGGCCGAGCAACGCGTGGTAGGCGGGCTGCGTCCGGGAAATTGCCGCTTGCGAGCGAAGGAACTGGACTGCGGCTTCGTGCTGATTGGTCTGATTCAAAACGTCCAGATAGTGGCTGGCTGCAAGCGAAGACAACGGATAGCGCGTTGCGTTATCGCGCGCCAGCATGACCGCGGCCGCGCGCTCTTCGTCCGTGCGGGCAGCAACGAGGCGCGATTCGGCAACCACTTTGTCGAGCACCGGCGAGGGTGCTGGAGAAAGCCGGCGCGCTGCCTGCGCGGCCTGTACCGCGAGCTCGGGCTGATTCAGTTTCAACGCCGCCACCGCGATGCCATAGCGCGCCGCAATTTCCGACGACGTAGTTTGGTTCTTGAGTTGTCCGTTAAAGTAATCGAGCGCGTCACGCCAGCCCTGCGTCGTCGATTCCTGCAGCACACGCAGCCGAGCGCGAATTAACTGGAAATCCAAACTGTCAGGCCGCTGCTTGACGCGCAAGTTGCGCGTCCGATTTTGCATATCCGAAATGCGCTCGACGGTCATCGGGTGCGTACGTAGATATGCCGGCGCTGCGCTTTCGTAAATGCGAGTGCCCGATTGCAGTCGGCCGAAAAACGACTCCATACCTCGACTGTCGAATCCGCCATCGGTCAGCGTCTGAAACCCGACCCGGTCGGCTTCGCGCTCGGCCTCGCGCGAAAAATTCAACTGCTGCTGAATCAACGCCGCCTGCGTGCCGACGATCGCCGCTTGCGCCACGTCCCCGCTTGACGACCCACCAGCGCGCGACGCGAGTAGCGCCAGCAGCAGCGCGCCAAGCGCGAGCGCAGCCGATTCGCGCTGCTTAGCCAGCATGCGCGCGATGTGCCGCTGAGTGACGTGACCGATTTCGTGCGCCAGTACGCCGGCGAGCTCGGACTCGCTCTGTGCCGCGAGCACAAGACCGGTGTGCACCCCAATGAATCCACCGGGCAATGCAAAGGCGTTCAGCATCGGATCGCGGATCGCGAAGAACACGAAGTCAAGCGACCGCGATGGACTAACCGACACCAGCTGATAGCCCAGATGATTCAAATACTCCGACGTTTCGGTGTCGGACAGATAATCTGGATCGCGCCTGACTTCGAGCATGATCTGCTCGCCAAGCTTTCGCTCCATCGCCGGCGGGAAGTCCTCGCCGCCCGCGTCTCCCAGCGAAGGCAGATCGATCGACTGGGCGAGTGCCGGCGGCGCGTTCAACACGAAACTAAAGAGGGCGACGACGAAGAATCTGAACGGGCGCACGTCCGGGAAAGTGCCTCAAAAAGGTCCGTTTGTATGATAGCCAGATATGGGCTTTGTTCCAGTGCCGATTGCGCGCTCAAAAGTTGATGAATTCGCTCTCTCATTTTGACGCCGCTGGGCGGGCGCAGATGGTCGATGTCGGGGACAAGCCGGTCACGCATCGCGTGGCGATCGCCGCCGGACGTGTTTCGATGCAGGCGGCAACGTTGCAGCTGATCAACTCGGGTCAAACCAAGAAAGGTGACGTGCTCGGCGTCGCGCGGATCGCGGCGATTCAGGGCGCTAAGCGCACGCCGGAGCTGATTCCGCTAGCGCATCCGCTGGCGATCACGAAGATTTCTGTCGAGTTCGATGTTCAGCCTATATCGAACTCGATTGAATGCCGCGTGCAAGTCGAGACGCATGGTCAGACCGGTGTCGAGATGGAAGCGCTGACGGCGGTGCAAATCGGCCTGTTGACGATCTATGACATGTGCAAGGCGGTCGATCGCGGCATGGTGATCGGCGACGTTAGATTGCTTGAAAAGCACGGCGGCAAGTCCGGCAGCTACGTTTCTGAACATCGCGGCGCTTGATCCGCAGTGCGGTTTTATTCGGCTGAAGAAGTCCACGCCAACCTGGCTTTGCCGAGGCTCGCCGATGCGGTTTCGGTGGCGCTGGGTGCCGGCACGGTCGCGCCGCTGCGGTACGCGCACGCACTGTCAGCAACTGATTCCTTGTTGTTGATGCCGGCGTGGAGTGTCGGAGATGGTGGCGCGATCGGCGTCAAGCTCGTCACGGTGCTGCCCGGCAACCGTAAGCGTGGCGCCTCGACAGTCAACGCTTTGTATGTGTTGTTCGATCGCACAGGCGAACCGCGCGCGGTAATTGACGGCGAGGCATTGACGTTGCGTCGCACCGCCGCCGCATCGCTGCTGGCAGCGCGCTATCTCGCTCGCCCCGACGCGCGCGACGTCTTGATCGTTGGCACCGGGCGGCTCGCACCTTTCATGGCGCATGCGCACTGCATCAACCGCGACGTCGAGCGACTCTTGATCTGGGGCCGCGACACAGAGAGCGCGCAGTCCCTTGCATCAGCATTGCACAAAGAAGGACTGCCTGCGGAAGCTATTTCGGATCTCAAACGTGCCGTGCGCGACTCACAGATCGTAAGTTGCGCGACCACCGCAGCCTCGCCGATCGTGCATGGCGCATGGCTTGCACCCGGCACGCATCTCGATCTGGTCGGCGCCTTTAAGCGCAGCATGCGTGAAGTCGATGATGAGGCAGTGGCGCGCTCACGCGTGTACGTGGATACCTACGCCGGCATACTCGCCGAAGCTGCGGACATCATCGAGCCGATTGAACGGGGCGTCATCGGGCGGTCGGATATTCGCGGCGAGCTGGCGGAGCTCGTGGCCGGCACTGTGCCGGGCCGCGGCACAGCGAGCGAGATCACACTGTTCAAATCAGTTGGTACAGCGATCGAGGATTTGGCCGCAGCGCAATTGTTGGTCGAGCTATCCGGCTAGCAGCTCGCGCGCATGCTTGCGCGTTGTGTCGGTGATTTCTTGTCCGCCGAGCATGCGCGCGATTTCCTCGATGCGCGTCTTGCGGTCGAGGGCAATCATGCGCGACACCGGCCCGCCGTCGGCACTGTCGTTCTTGGTAACGCGATAGTGTTGATCGCCGTGCGCGGCAACCTGCGGCAAATGCGTGACTGCGAGCACCTGGCGGCTTTGACCTAGCTGCTTCAATAGCCGGCCAACGTTGTCCGCCACTGCGCCGCCTATGCCGGCGTCAACTTCGTCGAAGATCAGCGTGGCCACCGGTGTTGCGCTGGCAGAGATCACCGAAATTGCGAGGCTAATGCGTGCGAGCTCGCCGCCGGATGCAATGCGAGCTAACGGCTTTGGGCTGACGCCGGCGTGGCCTGCAACCAGAAACTCGACCTTGTCGATGCCGGAAGCCGCGGGCTCCACGGCGGTTAACTGCACGTCGAAGCGTCCACCCGGCATGCTCAGGTCCTGCATCGCACGCGTGACTTCGGCGCACATCTGCTTGGCCGCTTTCGCGCGTTTTCTGGATAGCTCCTGCGCTACCTTGTTGTACGCGTCGCGAGCGGAAATTTCGCGTGCCCTCAGCGCATCGATATCACCCGCGGCATCGAGCGCTGCCAGCTTGTCTTTTGCGTTTTGCCAAATTTCGGTCAATGCCTCGGGTGCAGCTTTGAACTTGCGCGACGCGGCGTGCAACGCCGACAGCCGTGCATCGACGTCCGCGAGCCGCGACGCGTCGAGATCGGTCTTGTCCAGGTAGCGCGTTAACGCGGACACTGCCTCGTCGAGTTGAATCTGAGCGGCGTCGAGCAGTTCGACGATCGGCGCGATGCGCTCGTCATACGGCGCAAGCTGCGTCAACCGCGCGTGCACTCCGCCGACCTGAGATAGCGCCGAGCTGTCCGCGTCGCTCAGCGAGTCGATCGCACTGCGAGCACCTTCGAGCAATCCGGCCGCGTGCGAAAGGCGCTTGTGCTCGACGGAGACCTCTTCCCATTCGCGTGGGTGCGGCGCCAGCACGTCGAGCTCGTCGACTATCCAGCGCAACCGGTCCTGTTCGGCCAACGCGCTGGCGGCGATCGTTTCGGCTTCCTCGCGTGCGCTCAGCGCGCCTTTCCACGCGGCGAATGCATCTGCAACGGTACGCCGCGGAATCGCAAGCGTGCCGTGCTCATCAAGTAGCTGCAGCTGGGACGCTGGCCGCAGCAACGATTGATGCGCATGCTGCCCGTGCACGTCGATGAGACCTTCGCCGAGCTCACGTGCCTGCGCGAGCGTGACCGCAGAGCCGTTGACGAATGCCTTGCTGCGGCCTGAAGCGTCGATTGTGCGGCGCATGAGCAACAGGCCGTCGTCGCTTGCGAGATCGTTTTGCAACAACCAGCTCCGAACATGCTCGCCGGGGTGAAACTCGGCCGAAATCTCGGCGCGCTGAGCGCCTTCGCGCACGACGTCGGCGTCGCCGCGCTCGCCAAGTGCGAGCAGCAACGCATCAATCAGGATCGACTTGCCGGCACCGGTTTCGCCGCTCAGCACCGTGAATCCTGGTGCGAAATCTAGATCAAGCGACTCGACGATGACGAAGTTGCGGATCGAAAGTGACAGCAGCATGGGCTATCCCCTGCTGTGAGGCTCGCTTGGCATTACGCTCCAGTGAAGCTTCTGGCGCAGCGTCGCAAAAAAGTTATATCCGACCGGGTGCAGAAGCGTCGCTGCATGTGCGCTGCGCTTGACCCGCACGATGTCGCCGGGCGCGAGCTGCACGTACGACTGCATGTCGAAGTGCGCCATTGCGTCGCGCTCGTCGGTGATCTCGATTTCGATAACGACATCGTCGTTCAGTACGATCGGACGGTTCGACAGCGTTTGTGGCGCCACCGGCACCAGCAGCAGGCCCGCGAGCGACGGATAGAGAATTGGGCCGTCGGCAGATAACGCATACGCGGTCGAGCCGGTTGGTGTTGCGACGATGACGGCATCTGCGCGCTGGTTGTACATCGTCGCGCCGTCGACCCGCACAGAGTACTCGACCATGCCACCGGCGACGCCGCGCGAAACGACAATGTCGTTCAGCGCTGCCGCATGAAACGTGGCTTCGCCGCCGTGCCGCACTTCTCCGTCGAGCAGCACGCGGCGATCGGTCTCGTAAGCGCCGCGCAGCATTGGCACCAAGGTTTCGGCAATTTTATCGAGTGACACGTCGGTCATGAATCCGAGCCTGCCATGGTTGATGCCGATCAGCGGCACTTGATGCGGTGCGAGCTCGCGCGCGATGCCCAGCATCGTGCCGTCGCCGCCGAGGACGATCGCGACATCGGCTTGTTTGCCGATCGCGTGCACGCTATGGCCGGGATACTCCTCAAGCTTTGTGTGGTCGCGTGTGGCCGAGTCGAACAGCACTTTGGCGCCTACCGACTCGACAATTCGGGCGATCGCCAGCAACGGTTCACGGATATTTTCCGCGCGTGGCTTGCCAAAGAGAGCGACGTTGCTGAACTGCCGGGGCATGAATCGATTATGCAGGAGCGGCCCAACACCTCGTACACTTTGTCGATGGGGTCGATGATGCTGGACGATAGAGCCCGCCAACTGTTGAAAACGCTGATCGAGCGCTACATCGCCGAAGGTCAGCCGGTCGGCTCACGCGCCTTGTCGCGCATCTCGGGGCTCGAGCTGTCGCCGGCCACGATCCGAAATGTAATGGCGGATCTGGAAGAGATGGGTTTCGTCGCCAGCCCGCACACTTCTGCAGGCCGCGTGCCGACGCCGCGCGGCTATCGACTATTTGTCGATTCGCTGCTGACGGTGATGCCTCTCGAACAGCAGCAGACTCAGATCATGCAGGGGCAGCTGCAGATCGGCGATCCGGCGCGCGCGATGCAATCGGCCGCGCAACTGCTGTCCAGCCTTTCCCAATTCGCCGGCGTCGTGCTGACGCCGCGCCGCGCGTCGAGCTTCAAGCAGGTTGAGTTCGTGCGACTGTCAGAGCGTCGCGTGCTGTTGATCATCGTCACTCCCGAAGGCGACGTTCAAAACCGGGTGCTGATGACCGACGCGGCGTATTCGCAGTCGCAACTGGTGGAAGCTGCGAATATTCTGAACGAGCACTATGCCGGTCTTTCGTTTAACGATGCGCGTACGCGCCTGAGTGGTGAACTAAGGCAGCTCGGCGCGGACATCACGCAGCTGCTGCAGGCAGCGGTGCAGGCCGGCAGCGACGCCGCGGCAGAATCCGAACCCGTCGTCATCTCGGGCGAGCGCAATCTGCTGGGGCTTACAGACCTCGCAACCGACATGGCAAAGCTGCGGCGCATGTTCGACCTGTTCGATCACAAGACGCGCTTGATTCAGCTGCTCGACGTTTCGATCGGCGCGCATGGTGTGCAGATCTACATCGGCGGCGAATCGCAAACGGTTCCGCTCGACGACTTGAGCATGGTGGTCGCGCCGTACGAAGTGGATGGTAAGGTCGTCGGCACACTCGGCGTCATCGGCCCAACGCGCATGGCATACGAGCGCGTCATTCCAATCGTCGATATCACTGCTCGGCTGCTCTCTAACGCGTTGTCGCAAACGTAGTTCAGCATTCGGTAGCAGCAGCGGCTAGCGCAGCTGCGCCGCCTAGTCGTCGGCCCCGGAGGGGGCAACCACTGCGGTACTCACAACGCCGGCGCCAAAAAAAGCTAAAGCGTTTTTTGCTCAAACGGCCCCGGCGTTGCTCCGCTCCTCGGGCGACGACTCAAAGGCGGCGCATCTGCGCCAGCCGCTGCTGTCGCGACACTGCCGTGCGAGATTTTCCCCACTCGAAGTGAGACTGTCTCTCGCGCCAGCGTTTGGCGTAGCGGCGCTGCCTGAGTCGTCGGGCACTTCGTCTCGTGCGAGGTAATCTCGCGACAGCGGCGGCTGGCACGGATGCGCCGCCTTTGAGTCGTCGCCCGAGGAGCGGAGCAACGCCGGGGCCGTTGAGCAAAAAAGCGCTTTAGCCCTTTTTTGCGCCGGCGTTGTGAGGACCGCAGTGGTCGCCCCTCCGGGGCCGACGACGTAGGCGGCGCAGCTGCGCCAGGCGCTGCTGCTGCCGAAGAACACCGCATGCGCTTTGAACACCGGCGCACGCTAGTGCATCAAGGACCGCTCGCGCCCAACGCCACGCCGATCTATAAACATCTGCACAAAATCG
>DATLOA010000360.1:0-4179 GCA_035536515.1 Burkholderiaceae bacterium
GCGATGTAAGTCACGCTGCTTGTTAGCGGATCAGGCTGGCGCGGGGGTCGGTTGCCCTGCGGAGGTTTGCCGCGACCGCGACCTGAACCGTGGTTCTGCCCTGCACCCGCTTGGCCGTTGCTCTGAACGAGGCCCTGGCCGAAATTCTGCGACGGCTGTCGCCCCTGGCCGCCAAACTGCCCGTCGCGATTGCCCTGCTTGCGGCCATCGTTGCGGCCGCCGCGTCCACGGCCGCGGCTGCCGTCGGACGAGCCCTGGCGCTGCCGGATTTCATCGATGCCGATGCCAAGGTCATGCACCCACGCCTGCACCCACTCGGGCGCGAGCTCCTGAAAGCGGCCACGCACCAGTGCGCGTGGCAATTGAACGGCACCATAGCGAATACGAATCAGTCGACTCACCGTGAGCCCGATCGCCTCAAAAATGCGGCGCACTTCGCGATTGCGCCCTTCGCCGATCGCAACCCGGTACCACCGGTTTGCACCGTCGCCCCCCGCCTCGTCGACGCGAGAGAACTTCGCCGGGCCGTCCTGCAGCTCAACACCGCCGAGCAGTTTCTGGCGCTGCTCCTCAGTGACCTCGCCCAGAACTCTGACCGCATATTCGCGCTCGACCTCGTAGCGAGGATGCATCAAGCGGTTGGCTAGCTCACCCGACGTAGTAAATATCAGCAGTCCTTCGGAATTCAGATCGAGCCGGCCTACTGCGACCCAACGCCCGCCGGAGACCTTCGGCAGCTTTTCGAACACTGTCGGCCGTGCACCCGGATCATCCTGCGTGACAATCTCGCCAACGGGTTTGTGATACAGCAACACGCGCGGCGCACGCCCGGGTGGCTTGCGCGCGAGCGGCTTACCGTTGATTCGAACCTGATCACTCGCCAGCACACGCTGCCCGATATGCGCCGGTTCACCGTTGACCGACACACGCCCCGCGATAATCATCTCTTCCATATCACGCCGCGACCCGATACCGGCGTCGGCCAGCACCTTGTGCAGCTTGTCTGACTGCGCCAGCTGCGTCTGCTTGGCCGCCTGACGGCCGCGCTCGAGCAGCTCGCGCGATAGCGCGGATTCCGGCATCGCGGCTGGGTTGATGTCTTCACCTTCGCCCGCCAGCGGTGCCTGCGGCCCGGGAGGGGGGCCAGTAAAGGCGGGAGATGTTGCTGAATTGCTCACCGGCGGGGGCGCTCGCTCAAGCCGTGGGCCACGATCCGCGCGATCAGCACCGCCGCGGCCGCGCCGCCGCCGACCGCGTGGTCGGGACCCCGGCGGGCGTTCTTTCCCGGTAGGCAGCGGTTCGCTGCGATTCCCATCGACTTCGTCGACGTCGCACACGTCTTCGGGTGCGCTCACATTGCCGTCCACGCTGTTGCCGTCCTCGGCAAGGTCACCTGCGGTCTGTGCAGCGGACTCGGAGCGGAGGTCTTCGTCGGGAGGGATGGGTGCGCTCATCTGTGTGGCTATGCCAGTTGCAGCTCCAACTCTGAGGCTTCATTACTCGCGCTTTGCTCCAAGGAAGGCAGCTCGGAAAGTGAACGCAGGCCGAGATCATCGAGAAACTCTGCCGTCGTGCTGAACAACGCCGGTCGACCAGGTACTTCACGATGACCGACCACTTCGATCCAGCCGCGTTCTTCAAGTGTCTTGATCACCGAGCTCGATACCGTGACGCCCCGCACGTCCTCAATATCGCCGCGCGTGACAGGTTGGCGGTACGCAATGATCGCCAATGTCTCCAGAACAGCACGCGAATATTTTGGGGGGCGCTCCGGGTTCAGCCGATCGAGATAATGTCGCATCGCGGGCGCGCTTTGGAAGCGCCACCCTGATGCAAGCGCAACTAGTTGCAGCCCTCGGCCTTGCCAGTCCTCACACAGTTGATCCAACAGAACACGCACACTGTCTGCGTTCAGCTCGTCATTAAGCAGACGCCGCAACTGAAGTATCGACAGTGGCTGTTCTGCTGTCAGAAGCGCCGCTTCAACCACGACCTTGGCCTCGGAAGTATTCATCGCTCCGACTGAAAAAGGTTTGCGTCTCACCGGCGGCGGCCTTAAGAAGCGCCTTGTGCTTCGTCAGCCGCTTAGCTACACGCCAGGTATTGAAAATGAAGATTGGGTCGTACGCTTCGTGCCGCCGAGCAATTCAATGAGCCGAGCGTGGAAGCGAACGATCCGGCAACGCCACCGCCATAAGCACGCGATCGCTCTGCCTAAGCCGAATCAACATAGATTCAAAGAAGTTTATCACGCACATTTTTTCGCGCGCAAGTGTTCATCGCGTGCACCGGTGCTTTAACGCGCCTGACGAAGCGCCTTGCCATCGGCCTTGACACTGTATACATTATCAGTATTACGTTTGCGTGAGATATCACAATGCGACGACAGGCTCCGCCCCCTCCACCGGTCGATCCGACCCCGCGTCAGACCGAGATCCTAGAATTTATCCGGCAAACGTTGACTGAAAGCGGCGCGCCCCCCACGCGCGATGAGATTTCGCAGGCGTTCGGTTTTCGCTCCCTGAACGCGGCCGAACAGCATCTGCAGGCGCTTCGCAAGAAGGGGTTGATTGAATTGGTTGCCGGCACCTCACGCGGGATAAGATTAAAAGACAGTGTGCGTGAGCTGATGCTGGCCGCGCAGGACAGTGGGCTTCCCGTCATTGGAAAGGTGGCGGCCGGCAGTCCAATACTTGCGCAAGAAAATGTGATGGCAACGGCGGCGGTTGATCCCGCTACTTTCAAGCCGTACGCGGATTACCTGCTCGAAGTGCGTGGCATGAGCATGCGAGATGCCGGCATTTTGGACGGTGACTGGCTGGCGGTGCACCGTCAGCCGCAGGCGCGTTCGGGACAGGTTGTCGTTGCTCGCATTGGCGACGAGGTCACCGTCAAGCGGCTCAAACTGCGCGGTGCGCGCGCCGAGTTGATTGCCGAGAACCCAGAACACAAACCCATCATCGTTGATCTGAAGCGAGAAGTTTTCGCCATCGAGGGAATCGCCGTCGGCGTGATTCGCGCATCGCTGTAGTCATCTCCTTGCGAAGCTTGCGCGACGGTGTCGGACTTGCACCCCGTGTCGCGCAAACAACCCTTGAACCTGCGACCATGGACCTGCAATCAAAGCTCGAAATATTGGCCGATGCCGCCAAATACGATGCGTCGTGCGCATCGAGCGGAGCCGTGCGCCGCAGTTCGATCGGTGGCCGTGGCATTGGGTCTACCGAAGGTATGGGGATTTGTCACAGCTACACGCCTGACGGCCGCTGTGTATCGCTGCTGAAAATTCTGCTTACCAACGCGTGTATCTATGACTGCGCGTATTGCATCAATCGACTGTCTTCGAACGTGCAAAGAGCACGCTTTACAGTCGACGAAGTAGTCCAGCTCACGCTCGATTTTTACGCTCGCAATTACATCGAAGGCCTGTTTTTAAGCTCCGGCATCGTCAAGAGCCCGGATCACACAATGGGCCAGTTGGTCGAAGTCACGCGCCGCCTGCGCGTCGAAAACGATTTTCGCGGCTACATCCACCTGAAGACGATTCCGGACGCCGCGCCCGAGTTACTGGCAGAAGCGGGCAAGTATGCTGATCGCCTGTCGGTTAACGTCGAGTTGCCGAAGTCCGAGAGCCTGCAAAAGTTGGCGCCGGAGAAAAACGAGCAAACAATCAAGCTCGCAATGGGACGCCTGAGAACTCACATTGACGAGACCAAGGATGCGCGGCGAGTGCGTGCTCCCACCTCGTTGAGTAAGAAGCCAGCGGCGCCAGCGTTTATATCGACAGGACAAAGCACTCAGTTGATCGTCGGTGCCGACGATGCAGATGATCGCCAAATCATCAATTTGGCCGCTCACTTGTACGGCTCGTACAAACTGAGCCGCATTTATTACTCGGCGTTCAGCCCGATTCCAGACGCGAGCACGCGACTTCCTTTGACGGCGCCGCCTCTGCAGCGTGAGAGCCGGCTGTATCAAACCGATTGGCTTTTGCGGCACTACGGCTTCAGTGTCGACGAAGTCCTTCCGCCCGAACGCCCGCATCTTGCGATGGACATCGATCCGAAGTTGGCGTGGGCGTTTGCCCATCCCGAATTTTTTCCGCTCGATGTTAACCGTGCACCCCGCGAAGCGCTGCTGCGCGTCCCGGGATTCGGAAGGCGCAGCGTCGATCGCATC
>DATLOA010000361.1:0-5366 GCA_035536515.1 Burkholderiaceae bacterium
GGTTCAGGGTGGTCGCTGTCCGCGCCGTTTAGGTTCAGCAAACGCGTGCCGATCGCACCACGGCGCGAGGCCAGCAACCTTGCGCACAGCGCATTGGTTCAAGGAACTATGAGGCCTTTGCGCGAACACCGCAGGGAAATTCTTGCGTCCAGTTTCGAACGCTTGTGCACAGTTTAGCGCTTCCGCAGTGTGCTTCGTGCAAAAACGAACTTCCGAATTAGAACAATTTTTCCTGCGGTAGCAGCGCTTCATCGCACACCTGCACCAGGTCGCGAACACGGCGGCGAATTTCGCCGGCTTCGACACCGTCGCTGCCGCGGGTATTCAACAATTCATGAGCAAACTGCAGCGCAGCCATTACGGCGATGCGATCGGCACCCATGACCTTGCCCGCTTCGCGGATCGCTTGCATCTTCGTATCCACCAGCTGCGCGCTTTTCAGCAATGATTCTTTTTCGTCCGGGCTGCACGCGAGACGGTATTCCCGGCCGAGAATCGAAACGCTCAGGTTTTCCATTGACTCGGAACGCTTGCTGTCTTGACGGGATCGGGTAGACGTTGCATTAACGCATCGAGCCGGCGCGCTGCTTCATCCACTCGACTGTTCATCAATTCAAGCTCGGAAGATGCCGCGACCAGTTGCGCACGCAGCTGCTGATTCTCTGCGCGCAGATTCCTCACCATTACGGCGATTTCACTAATCTTCGCCGCCAAACTGTCGAGGTCGTCAAGCATGCATCGATGGTAGCACCGGGTTCAGCGTCCTTCGGGGACTCAGCGCAAGGCTGGCGTGTCCCCGGCGCTGCTTGCCGGTTCGGTGACGAATCCGATCTTGGTCAATCCCGCCTGTTGCGCCGACGACATCACGAATGCAACGCGCTCGTAGCGAGTAGCTTTGTCGGCGCGCACATGCACTTCGGGTACGGGCGACGCCTTAGCCGCTGCTGCAAAGCGCGCACGCAGCTGGTCATCGCTAATGGGGGTTGTCTCGACAAAAACTTTTCCCTCGGCGTCGATCGACAGCTTGATCGTCGTCAGCGCTGCTTCGGCGGCCGGTGCCGGATCATTCGGCAGATCGAGTTTGATCGCGTACGACAGCAGTGGCGCAGTAATGA
The DNA here is from genome assembly GCA_035536515.1 of Burkholderiaceae bacterium. Taxonomy (GTDB): domain Bacteria; phylum Pseudomonadota; class Gammaproteobacteria; order Burkholderiales; family Burkholderiaceae_F; genus JACCZX01. The sequence goes on from DATLOA010000361.1 coordinate 1,116, forward strand.
TGAAGATAACGAGCAGCACCAGCATCACGTCGACCAATGGTGTGACGTTGATGTCTGACATCGGCTGCGACGGACCGCTGTGCCGCTCGAATCCGCCAAATGCCATCAGCTCTCTGCAGGCAGTCGCGAGCCCATCGTCAGCGTCGCATGTAGATCGTGCGCGAAGCCGTCGAGCTGGCCGAGCACGACTCGATTCACGCGCGTGAAAGCGTTGTAAGCGAGCACGGCGGGAATCGCGACTGCAAGCCCGACCGCGGTCATGATCAATGCTTCTCCGACGGGCCCTGCGACTTTGTCAATCGCAATCTGGCCCGAGCGAGCGATGTTGATCAGCGCGTGATAAATACCCCACACAGTGCCAAACAGTCCTACAAACGGCGCAGTACTGCCGACCGAAGCTAGAACGGTAAGACCGGCTTCGAGCTTGCCCGCCGCTTCATTGATCCTCTGGCGCAGAGCGCGCGTGATCAACTCGGAGCGATCTATCTGCGCGGCCAGGCTTCCTTCCGAAGCTGGGTGCGTCGCGGCGCCGGCGGCGCCGCTCGCCAGTGGCACGAAAATGTTCTCGCGGTCGTGCGGCTTCAATTGCGCAACCGCTGACTCGACCGAGCTCGAACTCCAAAAGTTTTCAATCTGCTTCGAGGCGCGGCGTACGCGCAGCCATGCCCAAGTCTTCCATACGATCAAGAACCAGCTCGCGATCGACATCAGCAGCAGCAAATATGCGGTCAGGCGGATAACCGTGTCGGCTTGTGCCCAGAAGTGCGAGAGTCCGAGAGCTGTTGCTTCCAACTAGTGCCCTCTTACTTGATGCCCAACACGTCGAACATGTCGTACAGCCCTATGCGACGGCCTGCTAGAAAGCGGGCTGCTCGCATGCTGCCGATAGCGTACGTCATTCGACTCGACGCCTTGTGCGTGATTTCAATGCGCTCGCCGACTCCGGCGAAGAGCACCGTGTGGTCGCCGATCACGTCGCCCCCGCGAATGCTGGCAAACCCGATCGCGCCTGTCTTGCGTTCTCCGACTTCGCCTTCGCGCGCATAGACCGCTACATCTTCGAGCTTCTCGCCACGGGCTTCGGCGATGACCTCGCCCATTTTTAGCGCCGTGCCCGACGGCGCGTCCACCTTGTTCTTATGATGCGTCTCGATGATCTCTACGTCGAAGCCTTCGTTCAAGATGCGCGCCGCCTGATCGAGCAGCTTCAGCATCGCATTGACGCCGACCCCCATGTTCGGTGCGAAAACGATTGCAATCGTCCTGGCCGCATCCTTGATCGCCTGCTTGCCCGCGTCGTCGATACCGGTCGTGCCGATCACCATGTTGACGCCCGCGGCTGTGCACGCGCGCAAATGAACCAGCGTGGCTTCGGGCCGCGTGAAGTCGATCAACACGTCCGCTTTGCCAAGTGACGACAAGTCGCTTGCTACCGGGACGCCGATCGGACGGCCGAGGAATTCTGCGCAATCGCGCCCACTCGTGGGACTGTCGGCGCGATCGAACGCTGCAGTAATAGTTGCGTCGGGCTGCGCCAGTGCCGCTTCGATCAACATGCGACCCATGCGGCCGGACGCGCCGGCGATCGCAAGCTTCAATTGGCGGGCTCGCGTCCTGGTGGCGGCGTCTGAATGTCCGGCGCCTTCTCAGGTTGCCGCGGGGCCTGACGAGGCTTCTTACGAGCATCGGGTCCGAGGATCAGAACGTCGGCCATCTGCTCTTGCGGCATCTCGTCGGACTTAAAACTCTCGAGCTTGTTGTCCTTGAAGTAAACGGTAAGTTTGCGATTCTGGATCTCGCCCTTACGCGGATTCAGGTAGTACGCGTAGTCCCAGCGGTCCTTGTGGAACTCGCTGGTTAAGAGCGGCGTTCCTAGCAGAAAGCGCACTTGCTCACGCGCCATTCCCTGTCGCAGTTGCTCGACCATTTCCTTGGTAATGATATTGCCCTGGTGCACATCAGGGCGATAGGGCCCGAGGAATGTTGGCGCCCAACCCGTGACCGAAGACATGCCAGACGAGATGCCGGAGCCAACGCTCGACATCGTTCCGCACGCTGCCAATGCAAGGCACGAAGTCAGCAACAGCAGCGATGCGCGATGGGTCATGTCGAGGCAGTTTTTTAGTGGAAGCTCGTATGATAGTCGGCAAATGAGCCGCCTTCCGCCGTCGTCCAGCGAGCTGAAAAGCATCGGGCTTAAAGCGACGTTGCCGCGCCTGAAAGTGCTCGAGATATTTCAGCGCAGCTCCGAGGAGTTCGGTGTGCGGCACATGAGCGCAGAGGACGTCTACAAGGCACTGATTGCTGAGCATATCGACGTTGGGCTCGCCACGGTGTATCGCGTATTGACGCAATTCGAGCAGGCCGGTTTATTGGCACGCAACCACTTCGAAGGCGGGCGCGCAATGTTCGAGCTGAACGAAGGCACGCATCACGATCACCTTGTGTGCCTGACGTGCGGTCGTGTCGAAGAGTTTGTCGATGCTGAAATTGAAACCAGACAACACGAAGTGGCGGCTGCGCGAGGGTTCAAGTTGCATGGGCATGCACTCGCGCTGTACGGCGATTGCACAAAGCCGCATTGCGAGTTTCGGCGTAAGGAATAGCGCTGTCGCCGCGCAATCGTCGGGCGGAGCTGCCTGACTTAGCGGCGCATCTGCGCCAGCCGCTGCTGCACATCGAACAACATCAAACAGTAAGTCGTTGCGTAGTCGCAGGATCGAACCAGTGAGCGGCGCCCGCTTTTAGTCCCAACTGCAGGACGGAACCCGGTGCAGGATTGTCGTGCGGTCCCGTGCGCACGATTGTGTCGTGCCCGGCGACGGTGCCGTGAATCAAATGTTCGGCGCCGAGCATCTCGACAGTCTCGACTTCCATCGACAAATTGTTGCCTCCAAGCCGCATGTGCTCAGGCCGCAGCCCGAGTATGAGTTCTCGCCCCGCGAGTGCGCTTGCCGGAGCGGGAAGCGCGATCGTCGTTTCGTGTGCTTCGAAAGTATTGCCGTCGCTTGCTACCCGGCCTTTGAGAAGATTCATCGGCGGCGACCCGATAAAGCTGGCGACGAACGTGGTGGCCGGACGTGAGTACACATCATCGGGAGTGCCAATTTGCTCGGCGCGGCCGGCGTTCATCACGATCATGCGTTGCGCCAGCGTCATCGCCTCGACTTGATCGTGCGTCACGTAGAGGCTTGTCGTCTTCAGGCGTCGGTGCAGTTTCTGAATCTCAAGTCGTGTTTGCACCCGCAGCTTCGCATCAAGATTCGACAGCGGCTCGTCGAACAGAAACACTGCGGGCTCGCGCACGATCGCGCGACCCATCGCGACGCGTTGTCGCTGACCACCGGACAACGCGCGCGGCTTGCGCTGCAGGAAATTACTAAGCTCGAGGATGGCGGCCGCGTCGTTGACGCGCTTGTCAATGTCGCTCTTTGCGAGGCCGCGAATCTTCAATCCATACGCCATGTTGTCGTAGACGCTCATGTGCGGATAAAGCGCATAGTTCTGAAACACCATGGCGCAGTCGCGATCCTTCGGCTCTAGGTCGTTGACGACACGGTCGCCTATCCGGATCGTGCCCGCGCTGATTTCTTCCAGACCGGCGACCATCCGCAGCAGTGTCGACTTGCCGCATCCCGAAGGGCCCACAAGCACTACAAACTCACCGTCGGTCACCGCGACATTGATGCCATGCACGACCTGCATTGATCCGTAACTCTTGCGAACGTCAATGAATTCGATCGAGGCCATTATTTTTCTGTCTCCACTAGACCTTTGACGAACCATTTTTGCATCAGCAATACGACGAACGCCGGCGGCAGCATCGCAAGGATCGCCGTCGCCATGATCAAATTCCAATCGTTGGCCGCGTCGCCGCCCGCGATCATCCGCTTGATGCCCATCACGACCGGGTACATGTCCTCCTGTGTCGTGACCAGCAACGGCCACAGGTATTGATTCCAGCCATAAATGAACTGAATCACGAACAGCGCGGCAATGCTGGTGCGTGACAGCGGCAGCAACACGTCCCAGAAAAAGCGCATCGGCCCGGCGCCGTCGATGCGCGCGGCTTCGGCTAACTCATCGGGCACGGTCAGAAAAAATTGCCGGAACAGAAACGTAGCGGTCGCAGACGCGATCAGCGGCACGGTCAGCCCCGCGTAGCTGTTCAGCATGCCGAGATCGGACACGACCTCATAGGTCGGGCCGATGCGTACCTCGACGGGCAGCATCAGCGTGACAAAAATCGCC
>DATLOA010000362.1:0-3191 GCA_035536515.1 Burkholderiaceae bacterium
GCCGTGCCGGCTGCGCGAATTTCATTCAGCAGCACAAACAATCGCTGTTGTTGAAATTCGCTACAACCGTCAACGTCGTCAACGAGGTACAAACGCTTTTGCGCATCTAAAAATTGAACTCGGTCCGAAGACGGTGGCAGCCCGAGCGCCTGGAGCAGGTGGGAGCGGCCGGCCCCAGTTTCTCCCCACAGATAGACGAACTGCTCTCCACTACCGGCGGCGACCGCGCGCAATACGGCCACCACCTCGGCGTTGCGGCCGACAACGAAATTGTCGAGCGAAGGCCGGGCGGGCTTGACCAGGTCCAGCGTTAACTGGCGCGGAGTGCTCACAATGAGGTAAAGCGTTCGACCGAAACGCCGGCAACTAGAATCGCGCTCTGACTGCCGGCGTTGATCTATTGAGCGTGCGGCAGTTTACCGTTCGGAGCCGATGGCCAGACTCGACTACAAACAGGCAGGCGTCGACTACACGAAGATCGATCCGCTGAAGCTGCTCGCGCAACGCGCAGCGGCAGACACGGCACGCAATCTGTCGCAGCATGGGTTGAGCGAAGTGTCGGCGTCGCGCGGAGAATCAGCTTACGTCGTCGACTGCGGCGATTTTTATCTCGCATCGATCACCGAATGTCTTGGCACCAAGGCGCTGGTCGCCGACGCGGTGCGCGCGCTCCCCAGCAGCGAAGGGCGCACATACTACGACCAGATCGCGCAGGACACGCTGGCGATGGCGGTCAACGACATCATTACCGTCGGTGCGACGCCGATCTCGGTGCACGCCTACTGGGCTGCCGGCGGCAGCGACTGGTTCGCCGATGAACAGCGCGCACGCGATCTGGTCGAGGGCTGGAAGCGTGCGTGCGATCAATGCGGGGTCGCGTGGGGCGGGGGCGAGACGCCGGCGCTGGCCGGCGTGGTTGAGGCCGGGCGAATCGATCTGGCCGCGTCGTGCGTCGGCATCGTACGGCCAAAGTCGCGCTTGACGCTGGGCGACAGGCTGGCGGCGGGCGATGCGATCGTGCTGCTCGAATCGAGCGGCATTCACGCCAATGGCATTTCGCTCGCGCGCAAGCTCGCGGATCGATTACCCGATGGCTACGCGACGCGGCTCGACGACGGCACGCTGTTCGGCGATGCGCTGCTGAGACCTACTTTGCTTTATGCACGCGTCACCGAGGCGCTTGCTGCGCACGGCATCGTTGTTCACTACGGCGTCAACGTCACCGGTCACGGATGGCGCAAGCTGATGCGGCACCCGAAGTCGTTTACATATCGCATCGACCAAATTCCAGCAGTGCCGCCGGTGCTTCGCTTTATCCAGCGCCACGCTGCGATCGACGATCGTGAAGCGTATGGCAACTTGAACATGGGCGCCGGCTTCGCGCTGTTCGTTGCACACGCGGACGCGGAACGGACGGTCGAAGTGGCACGCGCGGAAGGGTTCGCCGCAGTGATCGCGGGCCGCGTGGAGAATGGGCCTAAGCAGATCGTTATTGACCACTTGTCTCTTACGTTTAGCGGCGACGATCTGCACGTGCGGGCGTGACGCGCCTGATCAGCGCGGCCACGCTCGACGTTGACTCTCGCTAGGAATTACTGCAGTTGCTTCGAGCGCGACAGCTCGCGCACAACTTCTTTCTGTCGCGGCGGATCGACGCGCGGCGCCGGTTGCGCTCCGGGTGCAGGCGCGGCGTGCTGAATCGGCTGCTGTGGCGGCGCGACGTGTGCGACCGGCGCCCTGGGCGGTTGCCTGACTATTGGCGGCGCTCCCGGCGGGAAACGCGCTGGCTCAGCGGGCGCCGCGCGCGGGTTCTGCTCAGCCTGCGGCAGCAGTTCCTGCGGCATACGCGCGCGCGGCTGCGGGCGCGCGATATCGGGCGTTGCTCTCGGCGGCATGGGAGCGCTCTGAATCTGCGTCGGCGAGACTCCGCGATTAAACTTCGGCGGTTGCGCCAGCGGAGCCGGATCGTTGCCGGGCAGCGGCGGCTGCGTGACTCCACGGTTAGGAATCGGCTCGGCCACCATCGGCGGTGCGATTCGTGTCGGTGCGGGTACGGTGCGCGCTGGCCCCGGCACCATCGATGGCGCTGACACCGAACCCGCGGCCGGGGCGGGCGCTGCCATTTGAGGCGATGGCTGCACCTGGTTCGGCCTGCGGATCATGTTCTCTTCCGCGGCAATCCTGCGCACTTGAGCAATATTTTTCGGTGGCGGCGCAACCGTCTGCAGTTCAGCCAGATTGGATCTAACCGGCAATGCCACCTTCATCACCGGATCGCGGAAACGCGGCCCCGGCACCATCGTCGCGCCTTCATGATTGCGATGCGGTGGCACCCCACGCGGCGGGTTGTTGATGATCGTCTGATTAATGATCGTCACGTATCTCGGGTTGTGCGGGTAATGCGGGCGATAGTGATGCCAAGGCGCAAGCGGATACCAGCCAACAACCGGTCCGCCAAATCCGACCGAGACGTTGATATTGCTGCCGCCGACGAAGCCGACCAGTGCAGGTGCCCAGACCGGCCGCGCGTGATGACCGCCAGGCCACCAACACCAGCGATTCCCGATCGTGACCCAGCGACCATAATGGAATGGCGCATAACCCCACGGCGCTTGGTCGACCCACGTCCAGCCCCACGGCCTAACCCACCGCCACTGGCCCGCGCGATAGGGCGCCCAGCCAACCGGTACGACGCGCGGTACCCACACGTTGCCGTAATTGGCATCGGGAATCCAATCACCGTGATAGTCGAGCTCTTCGTAACCGGTCATGTATGGCGATACATAGCGCGCTGATTGAACGTTGCGATAGCGCTGATCACGCGACAGCGCCCATTGATCAAACGGCGTCGCGGCGATCTGTTCAAAATTGATGCTCGATAGTCCAGGCCCCAGAATCAAAGCCTGACCGTTTGTCACGTTGATCGCGTTGCCAGCGGCGAACACGCTGCCTTGGCCGCTAAATACGGTCACGCGAGCTTGACCGCCATTACCCGCGGCGTCGATGCGATAGCGACCCGGCGCCGCAAGGTCAATACGAGTCCCGTCGACCGTCACCGACGCTGATTCTCCCTGCTGCGGCTGCGCCAGTGAGACGTTTACCGAACCATATTCCAGATTGAACACCGCGCTGCCGTAGTCGAGCTGATTGAAACCGCCGCGGCTGTTGGCCGTAAGACGATACGTGTTCGG
>DATLOA010000363.1:0-13274 GCA_035536515.1 Burkholderiaceae bacterium
GACTGGATTTGCTTCCACGCCGAGCGAAGCTCAATGGGCTTGGAAAGACACAAATGGGCGTGTGGTGTACTCCGATCGTCCGCCACCGGCCGAGGTGAAGCCGGCCAACATCGTGCGTCAGCCCAGCAAGCAGGTCTTGCCCACGGGACCGGCGTCCACCGCAACTGAGGACGCGGCCAAGCCAGCCGACGACAAAAGCTCGGACGCGAAAACTGCTCCGAATGCGCCGAAGACCACGGCAGAGCGCGAGATGGAATTTCGCAAGCGCCAGCAGGAGCGCGCTGATAGCGACAAAAAGGCGGCCGAAGAACAAGCGAAGAGCGCCGCCAAGACCGCTGAATGCGATCGCGCCCGCGGTTACATGAAGTCTCTGGAAGACGGCGTGCGAATCACGAAAACCGACGCTTCCGGAAATCGAGAATTTCTGGACGACGCTCAGCGCGCTGCGGAGAAGGATCGTACGCGCAAGATTATCCAGAGCGCCTGCGGCTAATCGCAGTTAACCTAACTCAGCTTCGCTTGCGCCGTATCTCCACGCGCACACGGCGTCCTTCCTTCGGGTCGATGATCAGCGGCCGATAGATCTCGACGCGGTCACCCTCTGCGAGCACCTCGTCAAGCGAGCAGCGCCGCCCCCAGATTCCGGTATCTGCGAGTTCCTTCAACTCAGGCTGACGCGTGTAAATCTGCGCCGCCTCTATTGCGTCACGCACCGTCGCCCCATTTGCCACGCGCACCGTCGTGAGATCTTCCACACCCGGGGCGCAGTAGGCGACAGTAATCCGCAGCCAGCTCGAATCCATCAGCCTAGTGAGATATAAAGCCGGATTGTATTGACGGCGGTGACGCTTCTCGCAGTGGCGATTGTTCAGAACAAGAAAGCACAACACGATTACTCGATCGAAGAGCGCTACGAAGCTGGCATCGCGCTTGAAGGCTGGGAAGTCAAATCCATCCGCGCCAACCAGGCTCAACTGAACGAGGCATATGTCATCGTGCGCAGTGGTGAGCTGTACCTGCTGAACTCGCACATCAGTCCGCTACCGACGACGTCAACGCACGTCAAAGCCGAGCCAACGCGCACCCGCAAGCTGCTGCTGCACGCCGCGGAGATACGCAAGCTGATCGGCAAAGTTGAGCGCGCCGGCTATTCGCTCGTGCCGCTGAACATGCACTACGCCAAGGGCCGTATAAAGCTTGAAGTGGGTCTCGCGAAAGGTAAGCGGCAATTCGAGAAGCGGGCCGATCAAGCGGACAAAGATTGGAAACGAGAGCAAAGCCGACTGCTGAAACAGCGCAGCCGTTAGACGCGCAGCAGTCGCTTCAGAACGACCGCATCGTCGCGATTTTCGTAATAGCCCCGCAGCAACTCCACCTGCCGGTAGCCATGCTTCCCGTAAAACTGGCGGGCGGCAAAGTTCGTCTCGCGCGCTTCGACGCGAATCGATCCAATGCCCGCTACCCTTACCGTAACTTCCAGCCACTCGAGCAACGCGGACGCGACACCGCGCCGTCGCCGCGACGAGTGAACCGCCATCAGCAGCAGATGAGCGTCTTCTTCGCGATATTTCATGATGGCGAAGCCCGCCAACATCTCGCGCTCGCGCGCGACGATCGTGTTGGTCGCTGCGTCACGCAGGCTTTTCGCCACACGCTGCGGCGTCCATGACCAGTTCAATCCGCGCTCAACCGCGTCGCGCGACAGCGATGCGATCGTCGGCGCGTCAGCCATTCGCGCAAGACTGATCTCGTAGTTGGCGATCATCCGGTCCCTTACGCCGCTGCACGCGGGGCAGGTTGAGCCCTTACCACTGTAAGCGCTGAGGCCACCAGCGTCGAAATGTCCGCAACGTTTGACGGCACGATCAGCGTGTTATTGGTCTTCGCCAAATTGCTGAACGCGTCGACAAACCGGTCGGCTACGCGCAGGTTCACTGCCTCAAGGCCGCCGGGCTGTCGGATCGTTTCGGCCACCATCTGAATCGCGCGCGCCGTTGCTTCGGCGACCGCAAGCACAGCGCCCGCCTCGCCCTGCGCGATGTTGATCTGCGCGAACTTCTCACCCTCCGAGCGTGCGATTTCAGCTTCACGTTCCCCCGTCGCGATGTTGATCTGCTCCTGCTTGCGGCCTTCGGACGACGCGATCAGCGCACGCTTCTCACGCTCTGCGGTGATCTGTTGCTGCATTGCGTGCAGGATTGCGTTGGGCGGTGTGATGTCCTTGATCTCATACCGCAGCACTTTGACGCCCCAGTTCATCGCTGCCTCATCGATCGCGGACACGACGCTGTGATTGATGTACTCGCGCTCTTCAAACGTCTTGTCCAGTTCGAGCTTGCCGATCACCGAGCGCAGGGTGGTCTGCGCCAACTGCGTGATCGCAAGAATGTAGTTGCTTGCGCCATACGATGCGCGCTGCGGGTCGGTTACCTGAAAATACAGCACGCCGTCCACCTGCAGTTGCGTGTTGTCCTTCGTGATGCACACCTGGCTCGGTGTATCGAGCGGAACTTCCTTCAGGCTGTGCTTGTAGGCCACGCGGTCGATGAACGGAATGACGGGGTTTAGTCCCGGCTGCAGCGTGCCGTGATACTTGCCCAGCCGCTCGATGACCCACGCGCTTTGCTGCGGCACAACCTTAAGCGCGGTGATGGCAAATACAAACGCAACGATCGCAATGACTATGAAGATCAACCAAACACCACTGAAGCCGAACATTCGATGTCTCCCGATAAGAACTGCTCAGTGCATCTTTGCCGCGACGATAAGTCGATTGGCGTGAATCTCGCGGATTACAAACTCGCCCGCCGCGACTGCCTCACCCGGCGCCAACTCCACGTCCCACGTCGCGCCGCGGTAATTAGCGCGTGCGGTGCGATTCGCCGCCCATTGGTCGACCCGCAACGTCTGACCGACGTCCATGTTTTGCACACGATCGCTGGTCGCGCGATCGCGCAGGCGTTGACCGAAGCGTGATTGTCGTAACCACAACGTTCCGCCGAGCGCGACTGCGGCGGCGGTCGCCCATTGCAAAACCACCGGCGCGCCCAGCAGAGCGCCCAGACCAGCCGCGCCGAACGCGATAGCGATCACGAGCAGATAAAACGTCCCCGTCAACAGCTCAGCGATCACCAGGGCAAAGCCGACCACGAACCACCAAACGTAGTTATCCATGAGCTTCCATCCTTTCCTTCGGCGGGGGCGTCCCGGCCGAAGCGGCGAGCCGCTGCCAGGTCTCCACGACTGTGTCCGGATTTAACGATATCGAATCTATTCCCCGCTCCATCAGCCACTCGGCAAAGTCGGCATGATCCGACGGCCCCTGCCCGCAGATACCGACATATTTACCGCGCGCGCGGCACGCCGCAATCGTTTTTTCGAGCAGCGCTTTGACCGCGGGGTCGCGCTCGTCGAAGCCTTCGGCCACCAACCCAGAGTCGCGATCGATACCGAGCGTCAGCTGGGTCAGATCGTTCGAACCGATAGAAAATCCGTCGAAGTACTCCAAAAATTGCTCGGCCAGGATCGCGTTCGATGGAACTTCGCACATCATGATGACGCGCAAGCCGTTGCTACCGCGCTGCAGCCCGTGCGCAGCGAGCAACTCCATCACGCGCTGCGCCTCTGCGAGCGTGCGCACGAACGGCACCATGATCTCGACGTTGGTGAGCCCCATGTCGTCGCGCACTTTCTTCAGCGCGTTGGCTTCCATCCGAAAACATTCGCGAAACGAATCCGCGATATAGCGCGCGGCACCTCGGAAGCCGAGCATCGGGTTCTCTTCATCGGGCTCGTAGCGCGAGCCACCGATCAGTTTCTTGTATTCGTTGCTCTTGAAATCCGACATGCGCACGATGACAGGCTTGGGCCAGAATGCTGCGGCAATTGTCGAAATACCCTCGGCGAGTTTCATTTCGAAGAATGCACGCGGGTTCGGATAGCCGTAGGCGAGGCCCTCTACGGCCAGTCTCAGTTCCGCATCCAGATTCGGATAGTCGAGAACCGCCTTCGGGTGCACGCCGATAACGTTGTTGATGATGAACTCAAGCCGCGCGAGGCCCACGCCTGCGTTCGGCAACGACTGAAACTCGAATGCGAGCTGCGGATTACCGATGTTCAGCATGATCTTTACGGGAATCGGCGCCAGCGCGCCGCGCTGCACCGCCTCGACTTCCATTTCGAGCGCGCCGGCGTAGACGCTGCCGGTGTCGCCCTCGGCGCAGCTGACGGTCACCACATTGCCCTCGGTGAGATCGTCAGTCGCAGTTTCGCACCCCACCACAGCCGGAATGCCGAGCTCGCGCGCGATGATCGCCGCGTGACACGTGCGGCCACCGCGATTGGTAACGATCGCCGCCGCGCGTTTCATCACCGGCTCCCAATTCGGATCGGTCATGTCGGTCACCAATACGTCGCCGGGCTGCACCTGCTCCATCTGCGCAACGTCTTCGATGATGCGCACCGGCCCGATCCCGATTTTCTGGCCGATCGCGCGGCCGGTTACCAGCACGTCGCCATTGCCCGTCAATCGGAAGCGTTGCTGCGTGTCATTCGATTGCGACTGCACTGTCTCCGGGCGCGCCTGCAGTATGTAGATCGTGCCGTCACCATCCTTGCCCCACTCGATGTCCATCGGGCGACCGTAATGCTTCTCGATGGTCACCGCATACCGCGCGAGCTCAATAACATCCTTGTCGGTCAATGAAAATGTGTGTCGGTCCCGGTCCGACACATCGACCGTGCGCACCCGCTTGGCGCCGTCAGTGTCAAATTCCATCTTGATCAGCTTTGAGCCGAGGCTGCGGCGAATGATCGGAGATTTGCCGGCAGCAAGTTGCGGCTTGTGCACGTAGAACTCGTCGGGGTTTACCGCGCCCTGCACCACCGTTTCTCCGAGCCCATAGCTCGATGTGATGAACACCACGTCGCGAAAGCCCGATTCGGTGTCCATCGTAAACATCACTCCGGCCGACCCGAGGTCACTGCGCACCATCTTTTGCACGCCCGCCGAAAGCGCGACATCAGCGTGCGCGAACCCTTTGTGAACGCGATACGCGATCGCACGATCGTTATATAGCGATGCGAAGACATGCCGGATCCGATCAAGCACCGCATCAATGCCGCGCACGTTTAGAAACGTTTCCTGCTGTCCGGCGAAAGAGGCGTCCGGCAGGTCTTCAGCGGTGGCGCTCGAGCGCACCGCGAATGAGGTTTCGCTTAAGCTTTCGTCCGCAAGTGATTGAAATATAGTAACAATTTCTTTTTCAAACATCGTTGGAAATGGTGCGCCTGCGATCCATCCACGAATTTCTTTCCCTGCCGCCGCCAGGGCTCGAACGTCGTCCACGTTAAGGGTCGTCAAGCGTTGCGCGATTCGTTCGCGCAGGTCTTCGTGCCGCAGAAATAGTCGGAATGCATCAGCCGTCGTCGCAAACCCACCAGGTACGCGCACACCGGTGGCGGTCAACTGGCTCAGCATTTCACCCAATGACGCGTTCTTGCCGCCCACCGAGTCGACGTCGGCCATCCTGAGCTGCGAAAACGGAATGACGTACTTGCCGCGCTGCATGTGTTTCCCATCGTTGGAACCGCGCGCAGTGTAATGGCGGTGCGGCTACCATCCGCAGATGCCGCAGCCGTCCACTGTCCCTCACGACCGCACGGTCTTCTTCGTCTCAGACGGCACTGGAATTACCGCGGAGACGCTTGGCCACAGCGTGCTGACGCAGTTCGAGCATCTTCGCTATCGGCCGCAGCGGCTGCCCTTCATCGACAGCGCCGACAAGGCGCGTGAAGCAGCGGTACGCATCAACGACGCAGGAGCGCGTGATGGAAAGCGGCCGATCGTGTTCTCCACGCTGGTCGATCCCGCCGTGTCGGGCGCGCTGCGCGAAGGCACGGAAGCATTCTTTCTCGAAATGTTCGAAACGTTCGTGAAGCCGCTCGAGCGCGAGCTCGACTTGCATTCAACTCACACGATCGGGCGCTCGCACGCGATCCGCGTCAACTCAGAGGACTACAAGAACCGCATCGAAGCAATCAACTTCACGCTTGCGCACGACGATGGCCAATCGGCAAAGGGACTCGCGGGCGCCGACGTGATTCTCGTCGGCGTATCGCGCTCGGGAAAAACGCCGACCAGCCTGTACCTGGCCATGCAGTACGGCATAAAGGCAGCCAACTATCCTTTGATTCCCGAGGACTTCGAACGCGGGCAACTGCCGAGTGCCTTGCCGCAATACAAGGACAAGATTTACGGACTATCGATCTCGCCGGAGCGGCTCGCAGAGGTACGGCACGAGCGGCGGCCTAACAGTCGCTATGCGGCGCTGGAGAATTGCCGCAGCGAAGTTGAAGCGGCCGAGCGAATGATGAAGCGCGAAGGGATTCGGTGGCTATCGTCGACAACAAAGTCGATTGAGGAAATCGCCGCGACGATCATGCAGGAGGTGCGGCTGGAGCGAAGGTCTTATTGAGACCTACGCTCAAGCTGACGCTCGGACTCAACACTTTCAATTGGCCTCGCTAGTGACTCTGCAATCTTCTGCCTCGCGACCGTAAGTGCAGTTTGTCTCGCAGCCTGGCCGAGAAACGCGTCAAGATCAGCGTGCTCCGCCCGTAAGCGCGTAATCATCGGACCGAAAAGGTCGATCAACTTCGGATCGAACTGCAAAGCACGGCCACGGATCATTTCTGCGAGCGCCTCTTCTCCGGACAGCGCGCGCCGATACGCCTTGTCATGCGTCATCGCGTCGTAGACATCGCACACGGCGACGATGCGAGCCGCCAGCGGAATCGCCGAACCGAAAATGCCATCGGGGTATCCGTGTCCGTCCCAGCGCTCATGGTGATGACGGGCTATGTCTTCAGCTAAGTCACCGTACGAAACTTTCGTACGGGATAACAGCTCGGCGCCAGTCTTCGCGTGCGTTTCCAAAATCTGACGTTCGCCGTCGGAGAGTAGCGTTGGCTTCTGCATCAGCGTGTCCGGAATGCCGACCTTCCCAATATCGTGCAGTCGCGCCGCAAGCTCGATGGTGGCGCACATTTGAGGTGATGCGCCGTGTGCCTGCGCTAGCAGCGCTGCGAGTTTGGCGACGCGATAGCAGTGCTCGCCCGTCGGATCGTCACGCATCTCGGCGGTGAAGGCCATTTGTTCGAGCAAGCGACCTTGCTTTGTGCCGACGGTTTGTGCGGCAATTTTTTCAGTCAGCTCGGCGTCTTTGTCCTCCAACAGCTGAGATGGAAACTGGGAAGCCGCATCAGCTTCAAGCTGCTTAAGGTGCAGTTCCTGGTGGCGAACGATGTTCTCGTGCTGCGCCTTGCGAATATTCAGGGTCAACTCGCGGTGCAAGGCTAAAGCGCGCTCGGGACGCCCAGCCTTCTCGTGTGCCTGAACCATCGCAAGGAGCGTTTCTCGCAACGAAGGTTTAACTTCCCGAGCCTTTTCAAGTGCTTGCATCCCGCGCGATAGTCCGATGTCGCCGATCCCCGAATAGACCTCAACGAGACCTTCCGAACACGCTGCAGAAATGTCGGCTCGCACCGATTTCGTTTCGACCGCGAATCGCTTGGCCAACTGAACTCGCTCGCCAGCCTTTTGCATGCCGCCGGATAGAAGCAACAATCGAATGTAAGTCCCTTCGCCGAACACGCGTGCCAGAAGATGCGCCGGTGAGCTCGGCGCAGGCATGATGGCGATCGCTTTGCTTATCCTTTCAATTCCCTCATGAAGCGCGTTCACGTGCAAACAACACATCGCGGCATTGGACAGTGAAACGGCGGCTACATATTGCAAGTCCGCGTGTTCTGCGGCGATGTAGTGCGCTCTTTCGTAGCACTGCCGGGCGTCCGCGTAGAGAGCTGCTTCGTAAAACGCCATGCCTAAACCATTCCAGACGGATGCAATGCCGACAGGATCAGCCAGTTCCTCGGCCAGCCGTAATCCTTCTGCCAGGGACAGCAAAGCGTCCCCTGGATTGTTCGTCGTCGAAAGAATGATTCCTTGGAACGTGAGCGACTTACGCCGTAAGGCCGGATTGCCAGTGTCCGTAGCCAACATCACCGCGAGCGCTGCGGGCTCAACTCCGCTAAATACACTTTGACCCTGGTGATAAAACTGCTGGGCGATGCTAAGCAGGCATTCAACTCGCCGGGCAGGTTCCACCTGAAAAGGGATTTCCCTTAACCTTGCGGATACGTCATCAAGAAACGCCAGAGTGTCCGGCCGTGGCGAAGCCAGATTTGCGTTGAGTTCATTCTCGATCTCCAACAGCCTCTGTTGTGCGACTTCTTTCATGTGTCAGCTGTCAGTTGTGATCGAAGTATTGTGTTTGATTGGCCCATCAACGGTACTCACCCGCCTCAGCGATTGCAGTCCTCGGTCCACAGGCGCACACTCGTATGCAGCGTTAACGCAACGCTAGCCGAGGTGCCAATAATTTACCCAGCAAGGAGAGAAAATGAATACCAGCAACCAGGTTGAAATCGTCGAAGACCAAATCAACGAAACTGAACGGCAAGATATCGTTTTAAACTTATCCGACCTTGACCTGGTTGGCGGCGGGAACGCGACCGCTGTCTTCTTGTAATAGTTCAGCCATTTCATCCAAATGAAACGCCCCGCGATGCGGGGCGTTTTTACGACCATCCGGCGCTGCTTGTTTGACCGCGGCAGTCGCCGTTGTGTAGCTAGACGGAAACGCAGCCTACGCCGCCACCCACCATACTCAAACACTCAGCAGACAACTCAATTACAGCGGGTTGCTCAATTACTTCTTCTTGAATTTCGATAACAACTTCCATGATTCCCTCCGCGCGAAGGCTATTTAGGCCCTGAATTAAACCAAAAGCTTGCGCTTTTTGACTCTAATCAGGTCTGCCAGACGTGTAGTTTGCTTTCCTGAGTCCATCCGGCTGTACGGAAGGTAAATGCTTGTTGCTGATCAGTCAATGACGGCTTGGGCCGACGTGTTGCCATTTGCGGACGCGCCGGATCTAGCAGAGCGCTTTGATCGGCTGGATCAACGGTTGCGCAAGGCACCCACCACCGGGGACGGTTCGGAAATATTTGATCTGGCGTGGAACGCATTTCAGACACTCCCTGCCGAACCTACTACCGATGCTCGCGTGCTTTGTCTGCTGCTGATAGCGCGGAACAAGTATTTGCGTGGGCTTCCATTCGAAGCGATAGAACCAGCCAACAACGCTGTCACAGTAGCCGAGCACGTCAAAAACGACCTTCTTTTCGCCAAGTCCTTGAAGATGCTGGGCTTAATGTACGCGGAGACTGGAAACTTTCCCGCCGCCATGACGGCCCTAACGCGCGCCTTGCCCGCGGCGCGTAGCGCCGACGACTCGGAGCAGGAAGCCGGCATCTTCGCTAACTTGGGGCTAGCACATCAGTACGCGGGCCAATTCAGCTTGGCGATACCCTGCTACGAACGGGCCGTCGAAATCGCCGACGCGGCAACCGTACCGCGTTTATCGCAGGCGATCCCCCTCGTGAACATCGCGGTCGCTTCTCTCTATCTTCGCGATTTTCCGCGTGGGTTGGCCGCGGCCGAGCGAGCGATAGAGTTGCTGGCAGAGCCGATTGATGACGCTGAGCGCATGACGCGCGCCACCATCGAATTTGCATATACGCGCCTATTGCTCGAAGTGCGCAATGTCCCACTGGCGCTGGAACGTGCTCGCCTCGCCCGACTGCACGCAAAAGGAGCTGGCACCCTGGGCGAGTTGTACGCAGAGATGGCGTTGGGCCTGGTGGAGGTTCATGACTCGGGCACCTGTGACATTGGGCTTTCCAGGCTGCAACGTGCCATCAACGAGAGTCGGCGCGGCGTTCCCACCGCCTTGCGGGACGCACTGGTCACGATAGTTCGAGCTTATGAGGTTGTGAAACAACCGAACAATGCCTTGGTATTTCAGCAGGAGGTTATCCGACTGAATCGAGACAGTAGGGTCAAGAACCTGCTCGAGCATCACCACCGCCACGTCGTCCAAGTCAAGAAGGCGTTGGACGCGCGGGCCGAGGCGGCTATGGACTTGCAGCAGCACGAACTCAAGTTCCAGCGCTTCTCAATGCAGGACTTGGGCGAGCTTACCCAGGTTCTTGAGCGGAACAGCGTGACAGTCGAATTCCATGACGACGAAACTGGTGAGCACTGCTACCGCGTTGGAGCAATGGCTCGAGAACTGGCCAAGAAGATGGGCCTTGACGACGAGCTGTGCCAGATGATCGATCTTTCAGCCCGCTTGCACGACGTGGGCAAGATACGCATTCCCGAGTCGATTCTTCTGAAACCCGGCCGCTTTACGCCCGAAGAGCGCTCCATCATGGAGAAGCACTGCGAGTTTGGGTGGGAAATCATCGGTGAGGGTGGGCTCGGACAACTGTTCGTGGCGCAGGAGATCGCTTTTAACCACCATGAGAAGTGGGATGGAAGCGGATATCCGCGGCAAATTAAGGGCGAGATGATTCCGCTAAGCGCGCGTATTACCGCGTTGTCGGACGTTTACGACGCTCTCACGCATAAGCGCAGCTACAAAGATGCCTGGCCGATAGCGGACGCTTTGCAACACATCGGCCGCGAAGCGGGTAAGCATTTTGATCCGCAGTTGACTGCCATGTTTTTGGAGCTCGTTCCGGCACTTCAAGCTCAGCATGGCGATCTAGACGGATTCCTCAGCGCCGAAGCGAAGAAGAACGATTTCATCATTGACCGCGCACGGTTAGCACGCGAACTAAACACGGATATCGCCGAACTCGACGTGCGGCGATAGCGAACGGTCGGTACTACCTGAGCGCGCGATACTCCCGCCTGCGCTTCTGCTCAAACAAGCACACTGCCGCGGCCGCAGCGACGTTCAACGAGTCGACTCGACCTTCGATTGAAATGCGCAATCGGCGGTCTGCCGTAAGGAGTGCTTCTTCTGTAAGCCCCTGCCCTTCGCCACCGAACAGCCAAACGCTGGGGTTCTTACCCCACTCCGTCGTAAACAAGTCTTCACCGCCCATTACATCTGCAGCGAGGATTTCGCCTGCGAACGCATCGCGCACTGCAGGAGGCGCGATCTGCTCATGCAGATTCAGCATAAAGTGCGCACCCATCGCGGCGCGCATGACCTTCGGCGACCAGAAGAAAGCGCATCCTGCACCGGCGATCGCATGCCGCACTCCGGCTGCCGCGGCGGTGCGCAGCAGCGTGCCGACATTGCCCGGGTCTTGCACGTTGTCGAGGTAGATTGCATCGTCGACGATCTGCTTCGGCCACAGCGGCGTCTCAAATTCGATTTCGGCCAATACGCCGGCGCCATGCTCGACTGGAGATATTGCGTCGTACAGCGCCGGCGCGAGTTCGATCAACTTGGCCTTTGATTCCGCTTCCACTCGTGGAACAAGCGCAAGTGCTTCCGCAGATTCCTCTGCGCCACGCAGCACTACAGTGTGAATTGTCACGCGCGCGTCAAGCGCCGCTTGCAGCAGATGAACGCCTTCTATTAGTGTTCGATGCGCTTCTCTGCACGCACGCGGCGATGTCGCGAGTTGCTTCAGCCGCCTATAGATCGGATTGTCAGTCGAAGAGATCCGCATCGTCTTCGACGAGCATGCGCACCGGGGCGAAGCTGCGTCGATGCAGGATGCAAGGGCCGAGTGCTTGCAGGCGCTCGCAGTGTTCGGGAGTGGCGTAGCCCATGTGCTGCGCGAAACCGTAGCCCGGATGCACTGTGTCGAACGCACGCATCATGCTGTCGCGCACCGTTTTGGCCAGGATCGATGCGGCGGAGATGGCCGGTTCGAGCGCGTCGCCGGCGATGATCGCGCGGCCGGGGAATGGCAGCCGCGGCATTTGAGTGCCGTCGACCAACGCGTATTGAGGCGCTACCTGCAACGCATCGACCGCTCGACGCATTGCAAGCAGTCTTGCCTGCAGGATGTTGATGCTGTCGATTTCGTCGACGCTGGCTTCGGCGACCGCCCATGCGATGGCGCGCTCGCGGATGCGCTTGGCGAGTTGCTCGCGGCGCTCTGGCCTCAACACCTTCGAGTCGCGCAGACCGTAGATGCGGCGTTTCGGATCGAGGATTACTGCGGCCGCCACGACAGGACCGGCGAGTGGACCGCACCCTGCTTCGTCGATGCCGCAGATCAAGCCGGTTGCCAACGCGGTTTGTTCGAAGAGATCGGCGGTGACACTCTTGCGCCGCCGCAGGTTGATTCGAAACGAACGCACCTTCATGCGGCCACCTCGAAGATGGCGTCGGCGACCAGCCGCGCGGTATCGCGCTTCAAAGAGTGATGCATCTCTGTAAAGCGCGCTGCTGTGCGCTCGCAGAGCGCGCGATCCTGCTGCCATTCGAGCACTGCACGTGCGAGTGTCGCCGGCGTTGCGTGGTGCTGAAGGAGTTCAGGAACGACAAATTCTCCAGCCAATATGTTTGGAAGTCCCACGTAGGGAATCCTACCCTTGCGCCACATGATCCAAGCTGTGAGCGGCGACATTTTGTACGCAATCACCATAGGCCGCTTGAACAACGCCGCTTCAAGCGTCGCGGTGCCGCTTGCGACTAGGACGACATCTGAAGCTTCGAGGCAATCGTGCGACCGGCCATCGACCAGATCGACTTTCGAAGCAAGTCCCGATTGCGCTGCCACCATCTGTTCGATGCCGCTGCGAAACCGCGCGTCAGCCACGGGCATCACGAACCGCATCGTCGGCTGCTCAGCGGCGAGCAACGACATCGCGGCGACGAACGTGGGGCCGTTATGGCGTACCTCGTCGGGGCGCGAGCCGAGTAACACGGCGAGCAGCGCGGATTCCGCTCGCAGCCCGAGGCGTCGACGCGCCGCCGCAGCGTCAGGAACCATCGGGATCATGCTGGCAAGCGGATGCCCGACATAGCTCGCCGGAATGCCCGCGTCGTCGTAGATTTTCTGCTCGAATGGAAAGATGAGCAGCATGCGATCCACCGCACGTGCGATCTGCTTGATGCGCTCGGCACGCCAAGCCCAGATCGACGGACTGACGAAATGCACCGTTCGCACTCCCCGCCGGCGCAGCTGTTCTTCGAGTGCCAGATTGAAGTCGGGCGCGTCGATGCCAACAAAGACCTGCGGCCGCGTCACGATGACGCGATCGCGCAGCGCGCGACGCAGGCGCAGCAGCCGCGGCAGATGCCGCAGCACTTCGACGTAACCGCGCACCGATAACTCGCGGACATGATGCCAAGCGTCGAACCCGGCAGCGAGCATGCGGTCGCCGCCGATGCCC
>DATLOA010000364.1:0-7263 GCA_035536515.1 Burkholderiaceae bacterium
CGTCACATCCGAACTCTTCAAGCTATCGCTTGATCTTGGCCGCACCACGTGGTTCGGCAATCTCGCGTTCGGTTTGCTGGTGGTGTTGATTTTGTGGCGCGAGAATCAATTGCCGCCCGCGTCAATCTGGTGGTCGGTACTCGCCGCCATCGTCGTGACGCGCGCCTGGTATTGCCAGCGTATGTCGACGTGGATGTCGGCCCATTCGAACCGGCTGCCGCGCTTGGCTCAGGCGTACGCGGCACTTGCTGCGCTCGAAGGCACGGCGTGGGCGCTGGCGTTGGTGCTGCTTCCGGCCACGCACGAATCGGCCGCGGTGCTGCAACTTGTATTGACTATCGCCGTGTTGCTCGGGACCTTACTGCCCTTCGCGCCCGCGGGCATGCCCTGGATCGCCTTCGCGGTGCCACTCGGATTCGCGCAGCTGGTCTTTATGTTGTCGCGCGACTTGCCGTTGCGCGAGATCACGCTCGTCATGTGGGCCATGACTTTAATAGGCGCCGCCGTCGCGTTTTATCTGCTGCGGCGCGCGTTGTCGAACAACGTTGCAATGCGCACCCGCGCACACAGCTCGGCGCGCGCGCAGGAGCAGGCGAACGCCGAGCTGAATCGCAGCCGCGAGCAGTTACGCATGGCGCTCGACGCAATCGACGCCGGCGTTGCAGATACGAACGTGTTGACCGGCGAGCGCTCGTTCTCGGCGCGGTATATCCAGATTCTCGGTTACACGGATCGCGAATCGTTTCTGCAGTCCTACAAGTTCACCGAGTCGCTGCATCCGGACGATCGAGACCGCGTGCGTGTGGCACGCCGCCGGCACATCGATCACGGCGCCGCGCTGCGGGAAGAATGCAGGATGCAAAAGGCCGACGGCAGCTACGTGTGGGTGGTTTTGCGTGGCGAATCGGTACGCGGCAGCAACGGACGTACGACACGGCTTGTGTTTTCAATTGTCGACGATACCGAGCGCCGCGAAGCCCAGCAGCGAATGTCGGAAAGCGAGCGCCGTTATCGCGCGCTCGTGGAGGCCTCACCGTCGCTGATCTGGATTTGCGATCGCTACGCGCGCCTCACTTTCGTGTCCGATCGTGCGTGCCGCGACCTGTTTGGTTACGAGCCGCGCGAGATGATCGGACGTTACGTATGGGACTTTAACGCGCCGGAGTTCACGCGCCGGGAGTTCCTCCGCCGGTTCTCGCCGGTCATGCATGGCCGCCCCGTGTTCGACATGGAGGCGATCCAGCGCACCAAGCGCGCTGAGCCGCTGTACGTGAACATCAGCGCGTTGCCGATGCTCAACGATGCCGGAGAAATTGAGTCGGTCACGGGGATCTGCAGCGACATTACCGGTTTAAAGCAGCGCGAGCGCGAGCTCAATATTGCGTTGCGGAACCAGCAGGCGGTGTTCGACGCGGCGGGCGAAGGGATCGCGTTCGTGCGCCGCGGCCGTATTGAAGGGCCAAATGGTGCATTAGCCCGCATGCTCGGTATGCCGCGCGAGGAGCTGATCGGGCTGCCGGCGGCCGATATCCTGGCCAATCGCGGCGACTGGGAAACGATCGAGCATGGGACCAGTGCGGCCGGTATCAAGGGCGATGCGGCGATTCACGAGGTGATGCTGCGCGCGCGCGACGGACGCACGATCTGGTGTCAGCTGACTTCACGGCAGGCTGGTGAAGCTAATTCGCGCATCCTGGTACTGACCGATATCTCTGCGCTGAAAAAGCGTGAGGAGCTCGCTTGGCACCACGCCAATCACGACGAGCTCACCGGGCTGCCGAACCGCCGGCTGCTGGTCGAGCACGCACGCCGGTTGTTATCGGTGGCGCTCCGGCAAAGGCGCCTCGCTGCGGTTCTAGTGCTTGATCTCGACGGCTTCAAGGAGTTCAACGATCTGTTCGGGCATGCCTATGGTGATGCCTTGCTGCGGCGTGTGGCGCAGCGGCTCTCTAATATGCTGCGGGACTATGACGTCGTCGCACGCACTGGTGGTGATGAGTTCGTCGTCTTACTACCCGAAATCGATGAACCGTCGGTGGCCGCGGTGGTCGCCGAGAAGCTGATTGCGGCTGCCAGCGAGAACGTCGAGGTCCCGGGGCGTGTCGTGCGGATGCACGCAAGTGTTGGGATTGCCCTGTTCCCGGCAGATGGCCACGACTTCGATTCGCTTTTATCGTCGGCCGACAACGCGATGTACGCCGCCAAGGCTGCCGGCAAGAACGGCTACCAATTCGCCAGCGAAGTCGGCACCAGCGCCACCAAGGGCGCCGTTTCCAAAGACAGCGTGCGCTTGCAATAGCCGCGGCCTGGGAATCCCGCGAGGGGCTCTATCACCTTTCCGGGCTACTTGCATGCAGAATCGCGCCCGAAGAGCGCTATGCGCCGACGGTCGGCGATTGCCCATTAGCGCGCCGGACCGCTAGGATACCGGTCCACTTTGAGCGGCGCTGCGCAGCGCGGTCTATGTATTCGAGCGGAGGACTTACCGAGTCGCGAGCGACCCGTACGCCGGCCCACGTCGAATTCGACCTGCGCGTCGCTTTTGCCGCCGAGCGTCGGCTGTTACCCGCGCTGCTGTTGATCGGCGTGGTGGCGGCATTTGCTTCGATGCGTGCGGGCGCCAATGCGCTGGCGCTGGCCTGGCTGGCGCTCTATGGCGTCAATGCGGCGATCCGGTTCCTGATCGCAACCGAATACGCGACCGCTGCGCGTGAAGTGTCCGCGGATACGCCGGGCGGAAAAATCTATTTTGCAACCGCCGCCGCAGACCTGGTGCTGTGGACGCTGATGTTTGCTCTGGTGCCCAACCCGGGGATATTCGTGTCCGGCCCGGGTGCGTTCGCAGCCGGCGGCGCGGTCTTGCTGGCGGCGCTGAGCTACGGCAGTTGGCCGCGAGTCTGGACCGTCTACGTGCTGTCGTGGATCGGCGTGTTCGCAATAGGCGCACTGCGCGCTCAGGGCGAGATGCCCATGTTCGTGATGGGCTTTCCGCTGTGGCTGCTTGCTGCCTGGTGGATCGGCCGGCAGCAGCCGATGGCGCGCCACGTTGCGCGCACCGCGCAGCAGACGATCGCCAACAACATGACACGGTTCGGCTGGCAGGCTGCAATTCATGCGATTCCGACGCCGGTGATCGTAGTGCGCAACGATCGGCTGATCGAAGTCAATCGGTCGGCGTGCGAGTTCATCGGTCGGAGCGAACGCGCGATCGTCGGCAATTTGGTTGCCGAATGCCTGATCGCCGATCCTCCCGACGCGCTCGATCCCGTCAAGCATCCGTCAAAGTCCAGCGTTGCCGTCGAAATGCGGCCGGTCGGCCGCACGTTCGACGGCGAACTTTGGAACGGGCGCGTGCGCTTCATGGAGCCGGGCCGCGAGTCGTCGGTGATCGTGATTGCGTTGACGAAGTCGGCACATGAGCCCTTAGGCCCCAATCGGTTGCTGGAAGACGCGCGCCGCTTCGCTGAGTGGATGGGCGGCATGCAGGGACTGCCGTGGTATCGCGACGAGCGAGGTGTGCTCGTTTTGCCGCGCGAGTTTCCTCCGCCAACCGATCGCTTGATCACGAGCGACTCGACCGCGTTTCCTCTGGGCTATTTGCTGACCGAGGCTGAGCGCGCGCGCATCAACGGCATCTACAAGGAATTTTTGCGCGCGGGCGCGGTGTTCGATGAGCGCATGAGCCTGCGCGATACCGGAGGCGTGTTGCGCCCGGTGCGTGTGATCTGCGTCACGCGGCCGCCCATCGGTAATGCGGTAGCGCCGGTCGTTGGAACGATCGCTGCCGCCAGAGGGACGCCTGAGCGGCCGGTAGAAGCAACGGCGGATCTGCTGGCGCGCTTGCCGGTGCTGGTTTGGTTGGTCGACGCCCAAGGCAGAGTTGTCCATGCACAGAGCCCAGATCCGCGGCGCTGGGGTCTGCGCGCTGAGACGCGGTTGCGACCGCAATGGGACGAAGCGTTCGATTTCAAAGGGGAATCGCGCGCGGCGATGTTGAGCGCGCTGCAGAAGTCGCTGGCGGGTACCCCGGTATTCGACGTGGTAAACGCCCGCACCAGCCGCTCCGGCGGGCGTCTGGCCTTGCGCAGCCATTTCGTTCCCTACACCAGCCATGATCCGAGCAAGAAGCTGCAGGCGGTGCTGGTGCTGGATACGATCGCATCGCACGCGGAGCTGATAGAGCTCGATCGTCTAAAGCGCAGCAAGTCGCAGTACAAATCACTTGTCGAGGCATCGGCCAATCTGATCTGGGCGTGCAACCACGAGTTCATCATCACCTTCGTCAGCCGCCGCGCGACGCGCGAAATCTATGGCTACGAAACGCGTGAGCTGATTGGTCGCTCGATCGAAGTGCTGCTGCCGATGGACATTGATCAGCCTGCGGTCGGTGCTGCATTCACGGCGCTGCGCGATGGCAAGCCGATTCGCGATCTGGAAGCGGTGCATATGACGCAGGGCGGCCGGCGCCTGATCATGTCGATCAGTGCCGCACCACTGAAGCGACCCGACGGCACCTTCGCCGGCGTGATCGGCATGAATGTGGATCTGACGGCGTTGAAGTCACGCGAGAGGCGGCTGTCGGAAGCGCTGCGCGTCGAGCGTACGGTGCTCGATTCGGCAGGCCAGGCTATCGCCGTCGTCAAGTCCGGAACGGTGCAGCGCTGCAACGACGCGTTTCTGCGCTTGGTGGGTCTGCCGCCGGACGAGCTTGCGCACACGCAGCTTTCCGCGTGCCTGCTGGACGCCGAGGACTGGCGTGACGTCACTGCAGCCGCAGAAGAGGCTAGCAAGCACGACCAGGCGGTCGTGCGCGAGCTGCGGGTCCAGCGCGGCTCCAATTTGACGCACGCGATCGGTTCCGGCGACCGGGCGGCATGGTGCCAGGTCACCGCGCGCTCGATCGCGCCAGGTGAATTCGTGCTCGTGATCGCCGACATTGACACGCTGAAGCAGCGCGAAGCCAATGCACTACACGAAGCGCAGCACGATGAGCTCACGGGTCTTCCGAATCGCCGGCTGCTCGCTGAGCGCGCCGCGTCGGCACTCGCTACCTCCGAGCTGCGCCAGGTGAGCTGTGCCGTGCTGGCGATTGATCTGGACGGCTTTAAAGATATCAACGATCAGTACGGACACGAAGTCGGCGATTTGATGCTGCGCGAAATCGCTGTTCGGCTGGCGCGTGTGATGCGGCCGCAGGATACGGTGGCCCGCCGCGGCGGCGACGAGTTTGCAGTGCTCGCGCCTGACGTCGGCGCGCGTCTCGAAGTCGAGAAAATTTCGTTGCGGCTCCTGCAGGCGATTTCGCAGCCGGTGGTGCTGGCCGGCGAAGCCCCCGACAGCCTGCCGCCGCTCACCGTCTCGGCCAGCATCGGCGTTGCCTTGGCGCCCGAGCAGGGGCGCGACCTCGAGCGCTTGCTGCAGCTGGCGGATCTCGCGATGTACGACGCCAAGCTGAAAGGCAAAAACCGCTTTGCGTTCGCGCACAACGCGGGCTTGCCTAACAACGTGATGCCGCTTGTGCCGCGCGCCACGCGTAGCGGATAGAGCGGCGTGGCGCGTGTGCGCGACGCTGCGCGTCGCACGTGCACTTACAACGCTTAGTTTGGCGCGCTCCCTTCGGAGCGACCGCGCGTACGCGCGCAGCCAAACGGCGGCCAAAAAAAACTTAAGCGGCGCTCGATACAATCCCGATCTTTAAACGTCTGAAGGCGGGAGCAATGAAGAGTAGTGCATCCGACGTGCTGAGCTTCATCGGCAGGATTTTTCTGGCAGTGATCTTCGTGGTATCGGGTTACAGCAAGATCAGTGGCTTTGAAGGTCTGGTCGGCCAGATTGCGTCGAAAGGCCTTCCGGCAGCGCAGGCGTTTGCGGTGGCTACGATCGTAATTGAGGTCGGCGTCGGTCTGATGCTGATCGCTGGCTGGAAGGCGCGCTGGGCGGCGTTTCTAATCGCTGTATTCACGGCGGTCGTGACCGTTTTATTTCACAACTTCTGGGCGGTGCCCGAGGCGCAGAAGATGTTGCAGCAGACTCATTTCCTGAAGAATCTGGCGATGATCGGAGGCCTGTTAATGGTCGTGGCGTTTGGTCCGGGTCGTTGGAGCATCGACAAACGCTAGGGCACGACTCGTTTTAGAAATGCGGCGATATCGCGGATTTCCTGTTCATTGACCGAGTGCGGCATCGGATACTGGTGCCACTCGACGCTATGTCCGGCGTCCGTTAGCGCGTCGCGCGAAGCAATACCGCGCGCCAGCGGCACGATCGGGTCCGACGTGCCGTGTGCCATGAAGATCGGTACGCCCGCGCTGGCCGGCAGCCGTTCGCGAGTCAAACTGTCGGCCAGCGGCAGATAGCACGACAAGGCGACGATCGCCGCCAGCGGCTCGGGCTGTCGCAGCCCGGTCTGCAGAGCAATCGCACCGCCCTGCGAAAAACCGGCAAGCACGATGCGTGAGCTGGCGACGCCGCGTTCGGCTTCGCGCGCGATCAAACCTTCAACGTGCTGCTGCGACGCGCGTATTCCTTTTTCGTCCTCGCGCCGTAAAAGATCGACATTGATGATGTCGTACCACGCACGCATCACCGCGCCGCCGTTGATCGTGACTGGCATCGTCGCGGCGTGCGGAAATACATAGCGCGCGGCGGGCGCACCGAGCGCTTGCAGCTCGCGCACGACCGGCACGAAGTCATAGCCATCGGCGCCCAGCCCGTGCAACCAGATCACGGTGGCTGTTGGCGTCGGGTGCGTTTGTAGCTCTACGCATTCGAGCAATGCGCTCAATGGTGCACCCTTTGCGCTTCGCGCTGTCCCGCCAGGCGGGAGCTATGAGCCCCCAGGGCGGCCTGGGGACTCATGGGGCCGCCTTCAGCGCTGACTTTGGCCGGAATGACTTGACCACGGCGTCATGAGTTTCAACGTACGGCCCGCCGATCAGGTCGATGCAGTAAGGCACGGCAGAAAAAATGCCGTGTGCCTGCGGTTCGCCGCTCGGCGACTTCAAGCCTTCGAGCGTTTCGGTAATGGCCTTTGGCTGACCGGGCAAGTTCAGGATCAACGCGGCATGGTCATCCGTCTCACGCAGGACTCCGGCTTGGCGCGACAGGATCGCAGTAGGCACAAACTCCAGCGAGATGCGCCGCATCTGCTCGCCGAAGCCGGGCATCACCCGCGTGGCGACAGCGAGCGTCGCTTCGGGCGTGACGTCGCGCCGCGCGGGTCCGGTGCCGCCGGTGGTCAGCACGAGATCACAGCCGACGTCG
>DATLOA010000365.1:0-3975 GCA_035536515.1 Burkholderiaceae bacterium
CACTGGGCGTATCGAGCGCCGCTTTCCAAAACGCAATTCGACGATGATGACCGATGCCGACCATCACGTTTTCCAGAACCGTCATTTCATTGAACGGCTCGACGTGCTGAAAAGTTCTACCGACCCCTCGCCGTCCGATGCGATACGACGCGACGCCCGAAATCTGTTTGCCATCGAGCAGTACACGACCCTGGGTCAGCGCGACTGCACCGGTGACCGCGTTGATCACCGTTGTCTTGCCAGCGCCGTTGGGTCCGATCAACCCGCGAATTTCACCGGGCGCAACAATCAGTGAAACGTCACGAACGGCAACCACGCCACCGAAGCGCACAGTGAGACCTTCGAGCTGCAGTCGCGCGGTCATCACGCAACTTCCTTGCGCGGTGTGCGCCGCAATGACGACAACCCCTTATGCCAGATCGTGACCAGGCCGTGCGGCATGAACAGCAAGAATGTAAGCAGGATCAGCGTGTAAATGACGTCGCTGTATTCGCGCACCGGCCGCAGCAGCTCGGGCAGGCCCGACAGAACTGCCGCGCCGATCACCGACCCGGCGACCGATCCCATACCGCCAACGACGATGTAAGTAATCTGTCGCAGCGATGCCGAGACGCCGAACTCAATCGGATCGATAAACCCTACGACCATCGCCATCAAACCGCCGGCAACACCGGCATACGCGGCCGACAGTGCAAACGCGATGAGCTTGACGCGCGGCACCGCCACGCCGAGCGATTGCGCCGCATGCGGACTCAGGCGCACCGCGTTCATATCGCGCCCATAGGAAGACGCCAGGATGTTGGTCGCTGTCCATACGGAAAACACGCAGCAGAGGGCGACAGTGATAAACGCGCCATATTCGGTTAGCGGCTGGCCAAACAGCGCCGGTTTGGGCACGCTCATGCCGCGCACGCCGCCGGTGATGCCAGCGAACTCCTCGATCAGTATCTGCACAATCTGCAGAAATCCCAACGTTGCCAGCGCCAGATAGATTCCTTTCAATCGACTAGCCGGCAACCCCAACAACGCGCCGATCAGCGCGGCGACAACCGCTGCTACCGGTACGGACACCCAAAACGGCAGTGCGTAGCGCGCGGTCAGCAGCGCCGACACGTATGCGCCGATCGCCATGAATGAAGAGTGGCATAGCGAAATCTGTCCCGAGTTTCCGGTCAGCAGATTAAGACCGACCGCGGCGATGATCGTGATCATCGCCAGGTTCAGCAGGTAGGTCGTATAGCTGCCGAAATACAAGCCGGCCAGCGCAAGAAGTGCGACAGCGACAACGGCAAAAAGGGTCTGCTGGCGCCGCATCGATTACACGCGCTTGGCTTCGGCGAGCCCGAACAGCCCGTACGGGCGAAACACGAGCAGCAGCATCAGGATGATGAACGGCACCAGATTCTTGAATGTGCTGCCGACAATGACGCCCGAAAACGTTTCGATCAGACCGACTGCGAGCCCGCCGATGATCGCGCCCGGGACGCTCGTGAAACCGCCGATGACCGCAGCAACCAATCCGCGCAGGATCAACGTGCCGATCTCCGGATTGACACCTATCACCGGCGCGACCAGCAAGCCGGCGAGCGCACCGATGCCAGTGCTGATCGCCCAGGCCCAGCGCCAGACGGATTCGACCCGGATGCCCATCAAGCGCGCGGCTTCGGCGTTGATTGATACCGCGCGCATCGCCTTGCCGAGCCGCGTGTATTTGAAGAACGCCATAACGGCGAACGTCACCAGCATCATGCAGACGAAAATCCATAGCGACGTCGGGTTGATGCGCACCCCGGCCAACATCAACGGATCCATGCCGAAGGGCGTATCGATTGCTGCGGGGCTGTCGCCAAAGCGCAGCGAGATCACGCCTTTGATCAGCAGCCCAATCGCAAATGTTGCGATGACGACCGTGAACTCCGGCGCTCTGATGATCGGGCGTATCAACGCGCGTTCGATAACGGCGCCACCAACAGCGCCGATTAACAGCACGAGTATCAACACCAGCGGGTATGGCAGCGCAAGCGTTGTCAGGACCAGCGCGATATAGGCGCCGGCCGTAACCATTTCTCCCTGTCCGAAGTTGAGGACGCCGGACGCTTTGAATGGAATGACGATCGCCAGTGCCAGCAGCGCGTAGATGCTGCCGACGCTGATGCCGGCGATCGCCAATTGGAACGCGAGCGTGGCCGTCATCGGCGCCGACGCCGTCTAAACCGAGCGGCCTTGTGTAGGGCTGCTGTCTTCGCTTACTTATAGCGGGTCAGAATGTCGCTTTCACGCTTGCTCTGCCATGGCACCGGCTCCCACTGCCCGCCCTTGACCGTCATCGGTACCAGCGTCAGGTTGCCGATATGATGATTTGAAGCGAACGTGCGCGGTGTCGCGACCGGACCGACGCGATAGTCCTTAATGCTCTCGAGCCCCTTGATCAAGCTTTCAGTCGTCAGGTTCTTGCCCGCGCGCCGCAGTCCTTCGGCCAGTACATGCATGTCGCCGTAAGCCAATAGGTCGAAGTTGTTCGGACGGCCCGCCGGCGCGCTCGGATACTCCTTGCGCCAGTTGGCTTCCCAAGTCTTCATCTCAGCGGCGCTCGACCCCGGCAGATACGGAATCAGCGAAAACCCGGTGACACCCTCCGCGCTTGTGCGTGCAGCCGTCACAAGACTCGGATCAACCATGTTGCTGCCGACAAAGAATGGCTGCTTGATTCCCAGCTCGCGCGCCTGCCGCATCGCGATCGCTGCTTCGGCAGGATTGCCAAAGAACGCGATTACATCGGGATTCGCCTTTTGCACTTCTATTAGCTGCGGAGTGAAATCCTTATCGTTGATGTTGAACTCGACACGCGCCACTGGCGCCATATCGAACCAGCTTTTCAGCTTGGCAATGGTTGCCTCGCCCTCGTTGCGCGGATATTCCTCGCGACCATGCATGATCGCTATGCGCTTTGCATTGGTGGCAAGGTACTCCGCGTAAAGCTCGCCATAGCGCGCAGTTTCGGTTGTACCGCCGCGGAACATGTTGCGCGCGAAGGGCCAGGTCACCGGTGGTGCCGATGCGATCGACACGTACATCACGTTGCCTTTTTCCTTCACATAGTCGACCGCCCCAACGGTTGCGTTGCTGCCGCCTACCGACATGACTGCGAACACTCTGTCCTGCTCGATCAACTTCTTGACCGCCGCCAGCGCGCGCGTCGGCGAATGCGCATCATCTTCGAACACGGCGACGATTTTGCGGCCGTGTATTCCTCCCGCCGCGTTGATTTCCTTGATCGCGAGGTTCATGCCGTCGCGACCAGCCAGACCGATGTATGCCGCAGGGCCGGTAATCGGACCGAACGCTCCGATCGTGACTGTGTCCGATGTGACGCCCTGCTGTTGAGCTACTGCCAACGGAGCAACAGCTAATGCCGCTGTTGTCCACAAGATAGATAGAACGCGCCGCATTGTTGTCTCCTCAATACTTGTTTTTTGCCGACTGGGTACTCAGCGTACGAACCGCGTGACCGCGGGTCAAGTGGCATCAATTGTGCTGAAGCGCCCACAGGGATGGCCGCTTAGGGGCAACCCTAGTCCATCAGCACAGTGAGCCGACAATCCTCCCAGTTACCCTAATCGCACAAACAACAACGGAGGTATGCAGTGACCACCACAGTAGCCGTCGTCGCGGCCGGCGAAATGGGATGTTCGATCGGCGAGCGCTTGCGCCGCCATGGCGCGCGCGTGCTGACCTCACTTGCAGGCCGCAGCGCAGCCACGGTTGAGCGCGCGACGCGTGCCGGACTGATCGACGCGGACGATGATGAGATCGCAGCGACCGATTTCATTCTCTCGATCGTTCCGCCCAAAGACGCGATGGCCATCGCGCAGCGCTTTCAAGGCCCGGTGCAGCGCAGCTCGAAGAAGGCCGTGTACATCGACTGCAATGCGGTCAGTGTCGAGACGGTGGCAGCGATCGAAAAGGTGGTGACAG
>DATLOA010000366.1:0-2766 GCA_035536515.1 Burkholderiaceae bacterium
CGCGCTGGATTTGCAGTATTACCGGCTCAATTACCAGTTCCAGCAATACTTCCAGTTCTTTCCACGCGTGACGTTCGCATTCAACAGCGAAATCGGCTACGGCGACGGCTATGGTGGCAAGGCTTATCCATTTTTCAAGAACTACTACGTTGGTGGCATCGGAACCGTGCGCGGCTTTGAAACCGGTAGCCTCGGTCCGCGCGACCTCGACGACAGCCCGCTCGGAGGCAACCACCGCCTCAATTTTTCGTTTGAAGCGTATCTGCCGATTCCCGGTGCCGACCGCACGCTGCGCGGGCTGGCGTTCGCCGATGCCGGGCAGGTGTGGGGAATTGCGCCGCGGCGTGATGCGGCGGGTAACTTCGTTTTGGTGCCGTTCACGGATCGTTTCGGCCAAGCCGCGCAGCGGCCGATTTACGACAAGGAGCGAATCGACCTCGGCAACTTGCGCTACTCGGTTGGCCTCGGCGTCGCGTGGATTTCGCCGCTTGGGCCGCTTCGGCTTTCTTACGCGTATCCGCTGAATCGCAAGTCCGAGGATCGGCTGCAGCGCTTCCAGTTCCAGATCGGAACTGGGTTTTGATGTGCGAGAATCCTTCGAGGAGACACAACTGATGGTTCAGACGTGGCGAAAATTGTTGCAGGCGACGTGTGCCGCCACACTGTTCGCGACGGCATCACTTGCAAGCGCGCAAGAATTTAAGATCGGGGTCGTCAATCCCGAGCGGCTGCTGCGCGAATCGACGCCGGCGCGCGCCGCGCTGACGAAGCTGGAAGCCGAATTCTCGAAGCGTCAGAAAGACGTAGAAGACACCGGCACCCGCTTGAAAGCGCTGGCCGAGCGCTTTGAAAAGGATTCTCCGGTGATGACCGAGACCGACCGCGGCCGCCGGCAGCGCGAACTGGCAGAGTTGGATCGCGACTTTCAGCGCAAACAGCGCGAGTTTCGCGAAGACCTCAATCAACGTCGCAACGAAGAGATGCAAAGCCTGCAGGAGCGCAGCACGCGCATCATCCGGCAGATCGCCGAGCAGGAAAAGTTCGACCTGATCGTGCAGGAAGCGGTTTACTTCAATCCCCGCATCGATATTACCGAGCGAGTGCTGCGGGCACTTAACACCGCGCGATAGCGAATGGCGGCGGTCAGTGTGTCGCTGGCCGATCTGAACAGTGCGGTCGCTCAGCGTTCGGGTGGCCGGTTGCTTGCACTAATCGTAGGTTCCAGCGTCGTCAAGCTAAAGGGTGTGGCGGCGCTGGCGTCGGCCACCCGCTCCGATCTCGCGTTCCTGGCGAATCCGCTGTATCGCGCGGATGCACTGACGACGCAGGCGGGTGCGCTTGTGCTCAACGCGGCGGAGCGAGACGCGTTGCAGTCGCAGTCGGCACCGCTGACCGCCTCGTTGACGGCGATGGCCGTATGCGAGGAGCCTTACGCGTGGTTTGCATACGCCGCGCAGATTCTGAACCCTGATGAGGCGATAAAGCCTGGTGTGTCTACCGGTGCACATGTCGCCGGCAGCGCGAAGATAGACGCCGCCGCGTGCGTTGATGCCGGCGCAGTGGTCGGCGAAGGTACGCGCGTCGGCATAGGCGCACGGATCGGTGCCGGTGCAGTTATCGGCGCGCGCACCGTTATCGGTGACGGAACGCACATCTATCCGCGCGCCGTCGTGCTCGACGATTGCAGAGTCGGCGCGCGCTGCATTGTGCATAGCGGCGCGGTAATTGGCAGCGACGGCTTTGGTTTTGCTCCACTCGACGGGCGCTACATCAAGATTCCGCAAGTGGGTGCGGTCGTGATCGGTGATGACGTCGAGATCGGTGCCAACACGACGATCGATCGTGGTGCGATGGGCGATACGATCATTGAAGACGGTGTCAAGCTCGACAACCAGATTCAGATCGCACACAACTGCTTGATTGGCGCACACACCGCCATTGCGGCGTGCGTTGGCATCGCCGGCAGCACAAAGATAGGGAAGGGTTGCCGCATCGGCGGTGCGGCGATGATCGGCGGGCATCTGACGATCGCAGATGGTTCCAGCATCGGACCGGCGACCGCGGTGCCGAGCTCGGTGACCGAGGCGGCGCATTACACCGCGTTTTTTCCAATCATGAAGCATCGCGAGTGGGAGCGTGCTGCCGCGGTCGTACGCAATCTGCCGGAGTTGCGCAGCCGTGTGCGGCAGCTTGAATCGGAACGCAAAGCGGCAGAATCGAAAACGGAATGAACTGATGGACATTCAGCAGATCCTGCAAACGCTTCCGCACCGCTATCCATTCGTGATGGTCGATCGCGTGCTGGAGATCGTGCCGAGCGAGCGGATCGTCGCGCTCAAGAACGTGACGATCAACGAGCCGTACTTCGCCGGCCATTTTCCGCGGCTACCTGTGATGCCCGGCGTGCTGATCATCGAAGCGCTGGCGCAGGCCGCCGCAATCCTGACCTACGAAACGTTGAACCTGAAGGCGGGCGACGGCACGCTCTTCTATTTTGCCGGCATCGATCGCGCGCGCTTCACGCGTCCAGTGACACCGGGCGATCAGCTGCGGCTCGAAGTACAAATGGTCCGCGTGATGCGCGGCATCGGCAAATTCAAAGCGCGCGCATGGGTCGATGGCACGCTGGCCGCCGAGGCTGAACTGATGTGCGCGTACCGCAATGGAACCGATGGGAACTCCGCGCGCGAGGTTGTTTAAGTGCGCGCTCACACCACTGCAGTTATCGACTCCGCCGCAGAAATTGCGGATGACGTAGAGATCGGT
>DATLOA010000367.1:0-6625 GCA_035536515.1 Burkholderiaceae bacterium
CGCGTAACGGCGGCGTCGAGAATACGATCGGCAATTGCCGCCGCGTCGACCTTGCGGTTCTGCACCGAGATCGCGCTTGCATCGTGTGATCCCGAAAACAGCACACGGCTGAAATCCTTGTCCGGATTCAAGCCTTCTTTCATCAAACCCGCTTTCGGAAACAAATGGCCGGAGGTTGAGCTCGGATCGACAAATGCGAACGTCTTGCCCTTCAGATCAGCAACCGTCTTTATGCCGCTCTCCTTATGAGCAATGATGTAGCTGTGATAAAAAGTCCGGCCGGCCTTCTTCGTCTCGGCGACGGCAAACGCTTCGATATCGGCCACCGTCGTTCCGAGCACGTACGAGAACGGTCCGAGATAGGCAACATCGAGCCGCTTCGAGCGCAGCGCCTCAATCACTCCGTTGTAATCAGACGCTACGAACGGCTTAACTGGCATGCCGAGCGCCTGCGACAGCTTGTCCATCATCGCCTGACTGTTCGCGATCATCGCTCGCGAGTCTTCGGACGGAATCAGCCCGACGGTAAGCACTTGCGGCTGGGACTGCGCCGGCACCCAGCGGGCAGTAGCTGCGACAGTCGTCGCGGCGCCGATAACGCTGACGAGTGTTCTGCGTGTTGCGATCATGCTGTCTCCCTATTAACTGCTGTGAACCTTCGCATCATGCGCGTATCGGCTCGAAATCCGCAACTGTGCCGTTTAACGATGCTCGCCTACTGTTGGCTTGAGATGAAAGTTGGCGTTCGACTCTGCGCATAAATGTGAGCGACGAAGCCAACGACGAGGCAGATCATGGCAACGATATCCGCCGTCACTACACGTCCAACCTGAGCGTTGTAACTGTCTGCCGAAACTGCAATCCACAGAAACGAGACGACGCTGATAAGGCCAGCGATAAACGCGGCCGTTCGAAACATCGGACGAAACGCTGCAAAGATGAGGAACACACCAAGTAGCGCGAACAGCACCGCGCGATGGCGCATCAGTATTTCAAGATTGGGCTCGCCGAACGAGAGGCCGTAAAGCGAGTCTAGGCGTTCCGCGCCAAACACACCCGAAACTGGTATCAAGTGAATGAAGCCAACCAAGAGAAGCATCGCCGATGCGAGATGCCGCATGTTCAAGCGGTACTCATCACAACAGCGGCGTGATCGGCATCATCTGAAGCAGTCGCACTTTGGTTCGCTTCGCAAGCGGTACGTACTGGTCGGGATCGTCGCGGGCGGCATCCCAGCTGTTGGCCGGTGCCATGTCGGTCTCGATCGACGCCTCGACTGCGCGCGCCAGCGCTTCGTCGTGGATGATCACGCCGACTTCGGTGTTCAGATTCTCTGAGCGCGGGTCGAAGTTGAACGTCCCGATGTAAACGATTTTCGAATCGATGACCAGCGTCTTCGCGTGCAGTGAAAATACGGGCGCTTTGCGACCCGCGGCCGGCGTGCGCTGCATCAGCTTGAGCTGCACCTCTGGTGCCGGTTTGTACTCAAAAATTTGCAATCCCATTTTGAGCAGCGCAACACGTTGCGTTCGATAGCCGCTGAACGCAGGCAGATTGTCAGTGGAGGCGAGCGAGTTGGTGTTGATGCGCACCATAACGCGGCGGGCGGTAATCCCGCGAAAAATCTCCATTGCCTTGTCCGATAACACCAGATACGGCGATTGGATCACGACGCGCGTCTGTGCGCTTTGCACCAGCCGGCCAAGTGCTGAGGCCGTCTGTCCACCGCCGTCGAGACGGAATTGATTTTGGTTCTTGCCGGGCCAATCGCTGATGAACTCGACCTTGCCCCACGACATCTGCTGCGCCAGTCGGGAGAACGAAGTCGGTGTTGCGGCGACCGCAGCACGCACCTCGGGTGCAAAGTTCTCCGGCGACTTGGCGTATTCGTGCAGATTGCGGTAGATCTGATCGATCTCCGCGTCGGTAACCTGCACGTACCTTTGCAGGGCGCCGAGCCGGCCGTACAGCTCCTCGACCTTGACGCTCAACTCGCTGCTCCAAAAGCGCTCGAAGCTGGCGCGCATTGTTTTCACGGCTTCGCCGAGCAGCAGCACGTCGCGATCGCGGAAGTTGTACTCGTGGTTGTAGTCGAAATACTCCGCCGCCATGTTGCGTCCGCCGGTAATGCCGATCTTGCCGTCGACGACGAGCGTCTTGTCGTGCATGCGTTGGTTGACGCCGCGAAAATCGGTGAGTACGTTCAGTAGCCGCTTATGAAACGGCACGCCCACCGATGTCTGCGGGTTATAGATGCGAATGTCGACCTTCGGATGGCGCGCTAGCGCGAGCAGCGATTTATCAGGTGCGTCGATCAGCAGGTCGTCGACGATGACTCGCACGCGCACGCCGCGCTCGGCGGCACGCAGCAGTGCCTCGGCGGCCAGGATGCCGATGTTGTCGGTGCTCCAGATGAAATACTGAACATCGATCGATTGCTGCGCGTGATCGGCCAGCCACGCGCGCGCCAGTAGTGCCTCGGTACCGGTGTCGAGCACGTAAACGCCGCTCTTGCCTGCATTCGCAGCAATCTGCGAATCGATAAACGCCATGTGCGCATCGTGGGCGGCGAGGGCCGGCACCGGCCACGAAATGCAAAGAGCCAGCAGTAAGGCGGCCCATGTCCTCGGTCTCATCCCCCTAATGCTGCGTACGAGTAACTTGCGGGTCACTTTATGCAGCGCTCACGGCTGCGGACCGTCGTACCCTTCGATGATGACGAGATCTGCGGTGGACACTGGCTGCCGCAGCTTAAGTACCTGCTGATATTGGGCCGAGTGCCAGCATTCGACCGCCGCTTCATAAGTCGGAAACTCGATCACCGCGTTCCGAGTGCGGCTTCCTCCCTCAGGGTTTTCGAAGCGGCCGGCGCGAACCAGAAAGCGTGCGCCATACTTTCTTAAAGGTTCCGCGTTAGCCGCGACATACGCTTTGTATTTTTCCTGATCAGTGATGTCGACACGTACGATCCAGTACCCCTTCGGCATGCAGTTCTCCCGTTAGCGCATGTTATTCGAGCGCTCTAGCGCCCGAGCTGCGAGCGGATCGCCGCGACAGTTTGCTCCACAGGCGCGGCGGCGTCGACGGGGACGCCCTCCGTAGGTTCCTCGAGATCACGGAATTGACTCTCGATCAATGCCGGCGACATGTAGTGACCGGTTCGACTCTGCAGCCTGGATCGAATAAGGGCGCGCGACGCTTTCAAGTAAACAACTGCCACATCGGCCTCCGCACAAAGGATCCGCCGGTACTTCTGCTTCAAAGCCGAGCACGCGAGAACTCCATTCTCGCCGCGCCCGTTTCTGTCCGAGATCAATTGATGCAATTGCTGCAGCCACGGAGCGCGATCCTCGTCGGTCAGGGCAACGCCAGAGGCCATCTTGCGAATGCTGCCCGGAGAGTGGAAGTCGTCGGCATCGTAGAACGGCCAGCCAAGCTGCGACGAAAGAAGGCTGCCGACGGTGGTCTTGCCGGATCCGGTGACGCCCATGATAAGAATGAACATGCGACGGACAGCGTGTCGGCGAATCGGGACTCAGCGATGCCGAAACATCAGCAATGCCGGACCGTCGGGCGTGATGACCTCTCCGTACGCGACAAAGCCAGCGCGCCGGTAGCTGCGTATCGCGCGCTCATTGTGAGGCGAGGGGTCTGTTTGCACTTTCGTTACCGCGGGATCCTGAAACAAGCGCTGCACGAAAGCGCTGACCATTGCACTTCCAATGCCTCGGCCGAGCTGTTCGACATTAGCCAGGAACTGATCGATTCCGCGCGTTCCCGGATCGGTCTCCTGCTCCCACCAGCCTTCGCCTGATCCCATTGCAACGTACGACTGTATGAAACCAATTGGCTCGTCGTCGAGCATCGCGATAAACGCGCGCGTTGAAGTCGCATTCATCGGGCCGGCGAGATAGTCACGTTCGAGCTGAGCCACGGTGTTCGGCGCGCGCCACCACTCGGCGACGTGCGGTCGGTGAAGCCACGCGTGAACCATCGGAAGGTCGTGAACGCTCAGGGGCTTGAACGTTGGCGCGTGCATCCGATTTACCAGAAGGCGTCGTCGTCACGTTCACGCACAGCCCGAACACGATACTCAGCGATCTTGCGAATCAGGTTTTCCGGTAGGGGTTCGTTGTAAGGAATCTGAAGGAAGTTCTTGGTCGTCTTGTGTTTTTCCAATTTCTTGCGGAATGCTTTCAACGCCGACTCTGTCGGTGCGAAGTTGAGGTGTGCTTTGCACGCCGAGAAAGCGAATACGAATCGGGGCTCCACGAAGAAGGGGGTCCCCCACTTAATCACCTCCTCCGCATCTGGAGCGACGCTCTTGAGGATCGCATAGAGCCTGCGCAAGTGCGGCTGACCTTCGCGCGGGGCAGCCCGGATATACGCGGCGATCGTCAGACGCTTGCCTGCCATCTCCGTGGTTACTTTGCCTTCTTTGAAGCTTTCGACTTGCCAGAGTTGTTCAGGGCGACCGCTTGGCGAATAAGCGCCTTGAAGGCCGTCGCGTCAACGTCTTCTCCTTGGTGGATGTCAATCGCGCGACGCAAGTTTCCGTCGAGGCTCGAGTTAAATAGATGTGCCGGATCCTTCAAAGACGCGCCTTTGGCGAAGGTCAGCTTCACTTTCTCTTTATAGGACTCGCCCGTGCAGATGATGCCGTCGTGCGACCACACCGGAGTGCCCATCCACTTCCACTCCTCGGTGACTTCGGGGTCCGCTTCCATGATGAGCTTGCGCATTCGGCTTAAAGTCTTTCCGCGCCAGTCGGCGAGTTCGGCGATTCTTCTCGAGATCAGCTCCGATGCCGCCTTGCCTTGACTCGCGCCCGACTTCTTCATGTTTTCATCCTAGGACAATGCCTCACAGTGCCTTGCGATCGCGACTCTGTTGTTCAGCTGAAGCTTTCGTGAAGCAGTCGCGCTGAGAGAAGTGTGCATGGCGGCAACCGCACAGCACTGCTTTCTACGACAGCGGCGTGCAGCGCCGACGGATGAATCATCTGGTCTGTGGTTGGGGCGATTCTCGCAGAACCGGGCAGCCGATTCCCGCTCCCCGCTGCGCCGCGGCATAGTCGCTAGAATCCACTCATCGAAGGGTAAGGCCGAAGGAGAAGGCAAACATGGCAACCTCAGTTCGCCTGATCAAGAAATATCCGAATCGCCGCCTGTACGACACACAGACGAGTACCTACATCACGCTGGCCGACGTGAAGCAACTGGTGCTCGAGCGCGAAGACTTTCAGGTGATCGACGCCAAGTCGAGCGACGATCTGACGCGCCAGATCCTGCTGCAGATCATTCTTGAGGAAGAGGCGGGCGGCTTGCCGATGTTCACTGCGCCAATGCTGTCGCACATCATC
Source organism: Burkholderiaceae bacterium (assembly GCA_035536515.1). Lineage (GTDB taxonomy): Bacteria > Pseudomonadota > Gammaproteobacteria > Burkholderiales > Burkholderiaceae_F > JACCZX01. Next base: position 5,363 of record DATLOA010000367.1, read on the forward strand.
CGCCTGTACGGCAACGCGATGCAGGGAATGATGGGCTCGTATCTGGAGAAGAACATTCAGGCGTTCATCGACATTCAGGGCAAGCTGCAGGAGCAGAGCAAGGCGTTTTACGACACCAACAAGATCGGTCCGGAAATGTGGACGCAGTTCGTCAACATGCAGGCGCCGATGGTGCAGTCGATGATGTCGAGCTACATCGAGCAATCGAAAGATCTGTTCGTGCAGATGCAGGAGAACATGCAGAAGCAGGCGCGCTCGATGTTCACCGGTTTTCCGGGTTTTCCGGTCGACAAGAAATAATTGTCGAAGGCAGCGGCGGGTGCAATGACGGCAACGGTGGCGGAGCGCCGGCCGCGCAAGCAATCCGTCGAGCGACGGCGCGTGCCGTCGGTGGGTTTTGTGTCGCTAGGCTGCCCGAAGGCGCTGGTCGATTCCGAACTGATCATTACGCAACTGCGCGCCGAAGGCTACGCGACGAGCGCGAGCTACGGCGACGCCGATCTGGTGATCGTCAACACGTGCGGCTTCATCGACGCCGCGGTCAAGGAGTCGCTCGACGCAATCGGTGAGGCGCTGGCAGAAACCGGCAAGGTCATCGTCACTGGCTGTCTGGGCGCGAAGAAGGACGGCGATCACAACCTGATCGCCAAGGTGCATCCGAAGGTGCTCGCAGTGACCGGGCCGGATGCGGCCGGCGAGGTGCTCGATCATGTGCATCGTCATCTGCCCAAGCCGCATGATCCGTATTCCGATCTCGTCCCGCCCGCGGGCATCAAGCTGACCCCGCGCCATTACGCGTATCTGAAGATCTCCGAAGGCTGCAACCATCGCTGCAGCTTCTGCATCATTCCGTCGATGCGCGGCGACCTGGTGTCGCGGCCGATCGGCAACGTGATGCGCGAAGCTGAGAATTTGTTCAATCAAGGCGTGCGCGAGCTGCTGGTGATTTCGCAGGACACGAGCGCGTATGGCGTCGATGTCCGGTACCAGCTCGGCTTTGTCGGCGGCCGAACTGTGCGCACCCGTATGACCGACCTGGTCAAGGAGCTCGGGCAGCTTGCGAGCGCGAACAATGCCTGGGTCCGGCTGCACTACGTGTACCCGTATCCGCACGTCGACGAGATCGTGCCCCTGATGGCAGAAGGAAGAGTGTTGCGGTACCTCGACGTGCCGTTTCAGCATGCACATCCTCGCGTACTGAAGACGATGAAGCGGCCGGCGTCTGGCGAGAAGAACATCGAGCGCATCCGTGCGTGGCGCGAG
>DATLOA010000368.1:0-4559 GCA_035536515.1 Burkholderiaceae bacterium
CGATTGTGTGCATCTCGTCAATAAACAACACGATGCGGCCGGCCTCTGCGGCAACTTCTTTCAGCACTGCTTTCAATCGCTCTTCAAACTCGCCGCGATACTTAGCGCCAGCCAGCAAACCGGCCATGTCGAGCACCAGCACCCGCTTGCCTTTCAAAGTCTCGGGCACTTCCTCGTTGACGATGCGCTGCGCCAGACCTTCGACGATTGCGGTCTTGCCGACACCCGGCTCGCCGATTAGTACCGGATTGTTCTTCGTGCGCCGCTGCAGAATCTGAATCGTGCGGCGGATCTCGTCGTCGCGACCGATTACGGGATCGAGCTTGCCCTGTTGTGCGCGCTCGGTCAGATCGATCGTGTATTTGTCGAGCGCCTCGCGCTGGCCTTCGGCTTCCGCGCTGTCGACCTGCGCGCCACCGCGCACCGCGTCAATTGCCGCTTCGAGTGACTTCTTCGCCAGCCCATGCTCGCGCGCGAGGCGGCCGAGCTCGCTCTTGTCGTCCGCCACCGCGAGCAGAAACATCTCGCTGGCAATGAAGCTGTCGCCGCGCCGCTGTGCTTCCTTGTCGGTCGCGTTCAGCAGCGCATTCAGCTCGCGGCCGATCTGAACCTGCTGGTCGCCGCCCTGCACCTGCGGCAGGCGCTTTATCAAGCCGTCAAGCGCCTGTGTCAGCGCGGCGACGTTGACGCCGGCACGTTGCAGCAGCGACCGCGCACCGGCGTCGCTTTGCCGCAGCATCGCCAGCAGCACGTGTGACGGATCGATATAGGCATTGTCATGGCCGACCGCTATCGATTGCGCGTCGGCCAGCGCTTCCTGAAATTTTGTGGTGAGTTTGTCGAGACGCATGTCTAACTCAAATTAAATCGAATTTGAATCCGCAACAGGTGTGTATTTTGGGCCTGCGGTCAACGAATCAAGCTTTGGGGCGTGAGCCTTGCTAGCATCGGCGAACCATCTTGCTCCCACTGTGCAACGTCAACTATCGGCTGCGTTTTTGGCCCTCACCCTCGCCTGGCCGATCGTCGCATCGGGGCAGGCAGCGCAACCGATCGTCACGTCGGGCACATCGTTGCCATCGCCGCTGGCAGGCCTGGTTGCTGACGCGCTGGCGCGCATCACAATCGGACCCGAAGCCGACGAGGCCGATGAGGAGCGCGAGCTGCGCCGGGCCGAGCGCGCCGTGATCGAAGTGCTTGCGACCGAAGGCTATTTCGATCCAGTTTTACGCTTCGAGCCGGTGGTTCCGCCCGGCAGCGGCGCGCGATACCGCCTGATCGTCGAGCTCGGCCGCAGGACCAGTGTCGGTGCAGTCGATCTGCAATTCACCGGCGCACTTAATGAGTTGCGCTTCAAGGATCGCGCCGCTGCGCTGCGCGCAGAGTGGCCTCTGCCGGTCGGCGTGCCGTTTCGATCGCCGCAATGGGAAACAGCCAAAACGCAATTGCTGGCCGCCGTGCAGGCGCGCGATTTTGCTGGCGCGAAGCTGGTTGATTCGGAAGCCAAGGTCAACGCTGACGATGCAACCGCAGCGCTGAGCGTCCAGATCGATAGTGGCCCGGCATACACCGTCGGCGAGCTGCAGATCAGCGGGCTCGAGCGCTACGACTCAAAACTTGTCCAGCGCTACAACCCATTCAAGGTGGGTGAGCGTTTCGATCGCGCGAAGCTGATCGAATTTCAGCAGGCGCTCGAGGAAACGCCCTACTTCTCGTCGGTGCTCGCATCTCTGCATCTCGACCCTGCGCATCCGGACAATGCGCCGCTGCGCCTGGTGCTGCGCGAATCGCGCACGAAGCGCTTCAGTGTCGGCGTAGGTGTTGCCTCCAACACGGGCGCGCATATCGAGCTTGCTTACCGTCAATCACTGACTTTTGGGCGCCCGTACGCGTTGCAGACTGGCGCGCGCATCGACCAGAACGGCGGCTTTGGTTACGTCGATCTGCTGTTGCCGCCGAAGCCGAATGGCGCGCGCGACAGCGTGGGCGCATTGGTCGAAGACTCGGACGTCGAAGAGCTGCGAGTCCAGCGCTGGAGCGTGGGAGCTGCCCGCGCACGCCTGCGTGGCACGCGTGCCGCGCGCCATATCGAAACCAAGTGGGGCGTCAACTTCGAGCACGAAGAGCGCAAAACGCCGCTCGAGCCGCTGATCAAGCTCGATACGCTGTCGACAACGTATAGGTGGATCCGGCGCGACGTTGACGAGATCATCAATCCGCGCCGCGGCAATGTGATCGAGCTCGAAGGAACAGTTGGCTCAAGCGGCACGAAATTCAATGAAACGTTCGTGCGCGGCTACGGAAGGATCATGCAGTACGTTCCGATCGGCGCGCGAGACGTTTTGATCCTTCGCAGCGAACTGGGCGGGGTCAAAGTCGACACTGCGGACATCGTGCCCACACGCTTCCTTTTCCGCACCGGCGGCTCGACGACCGTGCGCGGGTATGAATACGAAAGCCTTGGCGTCAAGCGCGGCGGCGCGACGATCGGCGGTCGCGCGCTCGCGCTGGCGTCGGCCGAATACGTCCACTGGCTGCAGCGCTGGGGGGGTAACTGGGGCGTTGCCGGATTTGTTGACGTCGGCGACGCCGCGGATTCATTCGGAAAACTCGATCCCGCGGCGGGCGTTGGCATTGGTGCGCGCTGGCGCACGCTGGCCGGGCCGCTCGCGGTGGACGTTGCTTATGGCGAGCGCGAGAAGAAGTTTCGATTGCACTTCTCGGTCGCGATCGCGTTCTAGCTGCGATGAACGAATCGTCGCCCGCGATAACGCGTCGCCCGCGGTGGCTGACCGCGGTCCTCGGAATTTTTTTTGGCTCTGTGCTGATCGTCGTCGCAAGTTCCGCCCTTCTATGGTGGATGTACACGACGAGTAGCGGGTTGCGCTTTGTCGTGCTGCTAAATTCACGACTGAATACTTCGGTTGCGGTAAGCGATGTTTCAGGGTCGCTGCGCGATGGGTTCACCGCCGGCACGTTGTCCGTAACGGCGCCGACGTGGTCGTTGCAGGCGGCTGACGTCGCGGTCGAGCCGTACGAGATTCACTGGCGACGGCGGATGTTCGACTTCGAGCGCGTCACAGTTCGCAGCGCAACTTTCGATTACATCCCCAGCGGCGAGCCCGCTGCACCGCCGACTACGCTCGCCTCCCCGCTGGACCTGCGAGTGCGCAATCTGAACATCAGCGAGCTGCGGTTCGGCGCGCGCGATGCCACGCCAAACATTGTCAGAAACATCGCCGCTGATATTCGCCTGAACGCCGATGAGATTTTGATCGAGCGCAGCGCATTTCAATATGGGCCGAGCATGGTCGCATTGAATGGACGCGTCGATGCGCGCAGTCCATTCGCGCTGCGTGCCGAGGCGCAAATTGCATCGACGCTGCGCGAGCAAGGCGTGAAGGCGCAGATGCGCGGGAGCGGCACATTGCTGGACGCGTTTGTCGAAATCAACGCTGACAGCGCCGACGCCCGCGCACAGGCCACTGCGCGCTTGACGCCTTTTGCTCCGGTGCCGCTTGCGCAATTGAACGCGGACATCGCGCACTTCAATCCTGCCGCATGGTTCGACGGAGCGCCGGTGATGCGACTCCGCGGCCGCGCCGACTTGAGGCCCGCGACCGCCGCGCCGGGGTTCAGTCTTGACGGGCCGTTTTCGATTGAGAATCTCGACCCGGGGCCGATCGACAAGCAGCGCATACCCGTGCGATCGGCGCACGGCTCGCTGACGTGGTCGGCTGACACTCTGACACTCGCATTGCAGCGCGTCGAAGGCACTCGCGGCGCTGCCAGCGGTGGATTGACGTGGTCGTCAGCCAACGGCGTCAACGCGAAGCTCGCGCTGACTGGTATCGATGCGTCGACGATCCACTCGGCGGCTGAGCCGACCCGTATTGACGGCACACTGAATTACTCGATGACGAATCAGACACAACGATTCACCGGGTCGTTGCGCACCGAAAGTGCTATTGCCGTCGGTAAAGTAAAAAACCTCCCGCTGGCAGCAGACTTCAATCTGCTGCTACGCGATCAGATCCTCACAATCGAGACCGCGCGACTGCGTCTCGCCGACGGTAGTGCAGAGTTGGCAGGCCGCATCGAACTGCACGGGGGCTATGCGGCGCGTATCAACGGCACATTTGACAAGCTCGACCTCGCACGTCTGGTCAAGGGGCTCGAGACACGACTCAATGGCCGTGTCGAGCTCGATGCTCGGTTTAAGCCGGCGATCATCGGCCGCGCAGAAATCGCACTCGCAGACAGCCAGCTGATGGGACGTGCGCTCGACGGCCGTGCAACTATTGCACTGGCGGATCAGCGCATCGACGTCGACGTCAGCGTCGCGTCGCGCTCGGCTCGCTTGACGGCGCGTGGAGGTCTGGGTGTCGGACGCGAGCTGACCTTCGAACTGATCGCGCCGCAATTGGCGGAGATCATGCCGCGCACGTCCGGCAGTGTTACCGCGCGTGGTACCGCGAGCGGCGAATTTTCGGCGCCGCAGTTGCGCGCGGAAGTTTCCGCGAGCGATCTGAAATTCGGCAATGGCCAGACGATCGACA
>DATLOA010000369.1:0-3079 GCA_035536515.1 Burkholderiaceae bacterium
GTGCCGACGGCAATGCGCGAGCAATTCGTCCCAATCGTGCTGCGGCATCGTCCAGCCGGGTGGGTTGTTCGGCGAATTCACCAGCACGATGCGCGTGTTGGGAGTCGCCGCATCAAGCAGCCGTTGTAGATCAAGCGACCACGCACCCGCATCGCATGTCAATGAAACCGGGACGACCTCGGCGCTCATGATGCGCGGCATCGCCGTCAGATTTGGCCACACCGGCGTGACGATAACCACGCGATCGCCCGGCTCAATCAACGCCTGATCGATCAGCGATAGCGCGTGCACGCCCGCGCTGGTCACGGCGATGCGATCAATGTCGATGCGCTGTGCCGGCGTGTGCAATCGGTTCGCGTACGCTGCAAGCGCCTCGCGCAGCTCGATGAGCCCGAGGTTATGGTTGTAAAAAGTTTCGCCGGCGTCGAGCGCGGCCTTTGCGGCATCGCGAATGAATGCGGGGGTGACCTGGTCACCTTCACCAAACCAGAACTTCAGAATATCGGTACGGCCGATGCCTGCGTTGGCAACTTCGCGGATGCGCGAAGCGGCTAACGCTTCGATCGTGGGTCGAATCATCAAATCGGACGCGGCATCGGCACCGATAGTTGCGCCGACCAAGGCGCGAGCGACGGCATGATGTCTGCGTGCAGCTCGACACCGTGCGCAAGCTGATCGCGCCGGCGCGCGAGACCACGTTCGCCGGGCACGCGAACCGCGTCGAAGCCTTCGCGCGGCGGGTTGTTGCGGCACGCGTGTGCGATCCATTGTGATTGCCGCTTCATCGCCGACACACCGCCAAATGCTTCTGGATCCCATGTCTGCACGAACACGGTCGCGCCCCATCCTTCTTTTGGATCGGCGCGGCCGAAGCCCGCGAGCCCGCCGGTCAGTATTTCGACGATCAGTGCGAGCGCATAACCCTTGTGTCCGGCGTCGACGCCGCCGGTAGGCAATATCGTTCCGCGCGGCTCCGAGAACAGCACCGCGGGATCATCGGTGGCACGACCGTCGGCGGTCAGCAGCCACGGGTGCTCGAGGCGTTGGCCCGCCTGGTGCAATCGCGCCGTCATTCCGTTCGTGGTGAGCGACGCCGATAAGTCAATCAATACTGGATCGCCTTCGGTCGGAAAGCCGAACGCAAGCGGGTCGGGCGTAAACACTGGGCGCGTCCCGCCGTGCGGTGCCACGCTGGCCGCGTTGGGATCGGAGCACGAGAGCAGCAACACGAAGCCGCGCTCGGTTGCGCGCATTAAGTAGGCGGCCAGGCAGGCGATGTGGTGGCTGTGCCGAATCACAACAGTGCCAGTGCCGCATTTGCGCGCCCGCTCGATCGCGTCGTCGATCGCCAGCCGCGTCAGCCATGGTCCAGGCAGTCGATCACCATCCCACAGCGCGCTGGCCGCGCGCTCTTCCACAACGCGGTGCTTGCCGCTCTTCGTCATCGTTCCGGCTTCGAGCTCTCGCAGATAGCCCGCTAGCAGCGCCAGTCCATGCGTGTCATGGCCGAGTAGGTCACCTTCGAGCAAAACCTCGGCAACAACCGCCGCCATGCTGGGATCGAGATCTGCGCGTGCCAGCAGGTCGTTGGCGAGTTCCTGCAGCGCCTGTGTCGAGTACCGCATTAATAAACGGCGCGGCCGCCCGATAGATCGAAAACCGCGCCAGTGGAAAATGAGCAGTCTTCGGTACACAGCCACGTGACGAGCGCCGCGATCTCGTCGACGTCACCAAAACGATTCATCGGGATCTTCGACAGCATGAAGTCGATGTGGCTTTGAGTCATTTGCGCAAACATTCCCGTCTTCACTGCTGCGGGCGTCACGCAGTTGACGCGCACTCCCGTTTTCGCGAGTTCCTTGCCGAGCGACTTGGTCAGCGCGATCACGCCGGCTTTTGAGGCGCTGTATGCGCTTGCGTTCGGGTTGCCTTCTTTGCCGGCGATCGACGCGATGTTGACGATGCGACCGTAGTCGTTGGCTTGCATATGCGCAATCAGCGCCCGGTTGCAAACGAACACGCCGGTCAGGTTGATGTCGAGAACTTCCCTCCATGCAGCCACCGGATACTGCTGCACCGTGGTGTTTGGGCCAGTGATGCCGGCGCTGCAAACCAGCGCGTCGATGCGGCCAAGCGCCTTTATGCTCGCATCGAACGCACGCTGCACTTCTTCCTCGCGAGTTACGTCAAGCATGTGCGTATGCGTATCGTTGCCCAGTGCCGTCGCAGCTGTTCTCAGTGCATCCGCGTCGCGGTCCCATAAGCTCACGCGCGCGCCCGACGCCACCAAGCGTTGCGCGATCGCGTAGCCGATACCCGCCGCGCCGCCCGTGACGATCGCGCCCCGCCCCTGCATGTCGAGTTGATTCATCGCTTCACCTGTTTTCCAAAGGATATCTGCAAAATTGGTCAGACCACTTGACCGCTTTGTTGACCGTCTGTGGTCTCCGTGGCTAAACTCGCCGCGCCTTCCTGCCTCTTCCCCCAGATGCCCAAGCCCCGCCGCAGCCAGTCCTGGTTCGGCCGTCTCGACCGTGACGGTTTCATCTATCGCTCGTGGACCAAAAACCGCGGCATTCCGCACGATCAATTCGATGGCCGGCCGGTGATCGGCATTTGCAACACGTGGTCGGAGTTAACACCATGCAACACTCATTTTCGCGTGCTTGCCGAGCAGGTGAAACAGGGCGTGCTCGAAGCAGGCGGATTCCCGCTCGAGTTTCCGGTGATGTCGCTCGGCGAGACGCTGATGCGCCCGACGACGATGCTGTTTCGCAACCTCGTAAGCATGGACGTCGAGGAAACGATTCGCGCGAATCCGCTCGACGGTGTCGTGTTGCTGATGGGATGCGACAAGACCACGCCCGCGCTGCTGATGGGCGCCGCGAGTGTCGACCTTCCCACGATTGGCGTGTCGGGCGGGCCGATGCTGTCCGGAAAGTTTCGCGGCGGCGAGCTCGGCTCGGGCACCGGCGTATGGCAGATGAGCGAAGCGGTGCGCGCGGGTGAAATGTCGCAGCAGGACTTCTTCGAGGCCGAAAGTTGTATGCATCGTTCGCACGGCCACTGCATGACAATG
>DATLOA010000370.1:0-2052 GCA_035536515.1 Burkholderiaceae bacterium
CCCACGCCCTGATCGCGGCACAGCGGAATCATCTCGCGCTCCTCTTCCCGATACGCGAGGTTGTAATGATTCTGCATCGACACGAATCGCGTCCAGCCATGACGGTGCGCGACGTCCTGCATTTTTGCGAACTGCCACGCCCACATGCTCGACGCACCGAGATAGCGCGCTTTGCCAGCGCGCACGACGTCGTGCAGCGCTTCCATCGTTTCCTCCACCGGAGTCGCGTGATCGAAACGGTGAATCTGGTACAGATCGATCGTATCGACGCCGAGCCTTCGCAGACTTGCATCGACCGCCGCAAAAATGCGCTTGCGCGACAGGCCGCTCATATTCGGCCGTTCGGGCGGTTTGGGTCCGGGTGCGTTGCCGCCTTTAAAGGCAAGATCGACCGGGAAAAACACCTTGGTCGCAATCACTATCTCGTCGCGCGGTGCCAGCTCGCGCAGTAACCGGCCGGTGAGCTGCTCGGACATTCCGGCGGAATACATGTCGGCGGTGTCGAACATGTTGATGCCGAGCTCAATTGCGCGCTGGACGATCGGGCGTGCGGCGTCTTCGCCGATCACCCAAGGCCGCCACTCGGGGCTGCCAAACGTCATCATGCCGAGAGCGATGCGCGAAACTTTAAGGCCGCTGTGACCAAGGTTGCCGTATTTCATCAATGCAACCTTACACTTCCGCCCCATGCCTTCCCGCACCGGTGCCCGCCTGCTCGTCGATCAACTGCTTATTCAGGGCGTTAACCACGCTTTCACCGTGCCCGGGGAAAGTTTCCTGCCGGTGCTCGATGCGCTCTACGACTCGCGCGAGATGCTTAAGCTGATCGTTAATCGGCACGAGTCCGGAGCCACGTTCATGGCAGAGGCTTACGCCAAGCTGACAGGTCAGCCGGGCATCGCTTTCGTCACGCGTGGACCAGGCGCGACCAACGCCGCGATCGGCGTTCACGTCGCGCAACAGGACTCGTCGCCGCTGATTCTATTCATCGGTCAGGTGGGTAACGATTTTGCCGAGCGCGAAGCGTTTCAGGAAATTGACTATCGGCGCATGTTCGGACAGATGACCAAGTGGGTTGCGCAGATCGATCGCGCCGATCGCGTTCCGGAATTTGTCGCGCGGGCATTTCAGGTCGCGACCAGTGGGCGCGCAGGACCGGTCGTGCTGGCACTGCCGGAAGATATGCTTTCGGCCAAGGCCGATGTGGGCGACGCGTTGTGCCACCAGCCGGTGCTCGGCGCACCGAGCGATACGCAGATTGCCGCGCTGCGTCGCCTGCTGGGTCGTGCACAACGGCCGCTGGTGATCCTCGGCGGCTTCGGCTGGACACCCGCTGCGTGCGACAACTTCAAGCGCTTCGCCGAAGCCAACTATCTGCCGGTCGCGTGCGCATTTCGTTACCAGGATTTGTTCGACAACCGCCATCCGAACTACATTGGCGACGTCGGGGTCGGTGTCAATCCAAAACTTGCTCAGAGAATCAAGGACGCGGATCTGATTCTGGCGATCGGGCCTCGGCTGGGAGAGATGACGACTTCGGGTTACACGTTGCTCGAAGCACCGGTCCCGTCACAAACGCTGATTCATGTTCACGCAGGCGCCGAGGAGCTCGGCCGCGTGTTTCAGGCGCAGTTGATGATCAACTCCGGCCTGCCGCAGTTCGCATCGCGCCTAGCGATGATGGTGCCAATCGAAGAGCCGCCCTGGCGCGAGACCGTCGCGGCTGCGCGCGATGAGCTTGAGGTTTGGCAGCAGCGCCCCACCGTCTACTCGCATGGCGAGACCCCACTCGATCTGTGGGAAGCGATGCAAATTTTGGGGCGCGCCGTTCCCGAGGACGCGATCATCGCCAACGGTGCCGGCAACTTCGCTACATGGGCGCATCGCTTCTGGCGCTACACCGGACTGCGTACTCAGCTCGCGCCGACTGCAGGCGCGATGGGCTACGGCGTGCCGGCCGCGATAGCAGCCAAGATTGCGGCACCCGAGCGCACAGTGATCGCGCTGACCGGCGACGGGGACTTTCTGATGACGGGGCAGGAGCTGGCCACG
>DATLOA010000371.1:0-3828 GCA_035536515.1 Burkholderiaceae bacterium
ACGAGTTTCGAAACGTCAGCATCGTCGAGCTCCCGAACGGCGATTACGCGCATACCATCGTGCGCAACTTTTTGTTCACAGCGTTTCAGCGCGAGCTCTGGATTGCGCTGAGTGCGTCGACCGATACTCGACTAGCGGAAATTGCATGCAAGTGTTTGAAGGAGACGCAGTATCACGTTCAACACGCGTCCGACTGGACGATCCGATTGGGCGACGGCACCGAGCAATCGCATGCGCGGATGCAGAGGGCGCTAGACGCACTGTGGCCGTATACAGCGGAATTTTTCAGTGCCCCGGACACGTGTGCTGCGGCGGCAATCGGCCCAACCTGGTCGGCGTTGGAGGTTGCCTGGGACCGAGCGGTGCGTCCGGTGCTCGATGTCGCAACGTTACGCATTCCCGAACGCGGCTCGTTCTTGTCGCGCGGCAAACAGGGCGTCCACGGCGAGCATATGCGCGATTTGCTTGCTGAGATGCAGCACTTGCAGCGCACCTATCCGAACTGCAATTGGTGATGACGCCTCGCTACCACTCGCTGCGCATCGCCGAGGTCCGGCCGGAGACGCCGGATTGCATCAGCGTCAAGTTCGATGTGCCGCCGGAGCTTGAACCCGAGTATCGGTTCGTGCAGGGCCAGCACATCGGGTTGCGCACAACGCTGGACGGTGAAGAGCTGCGCCGCTCGTACTCGATCTGCTCAGGCGTCGACGACGGCGAAATTCGTGTCGCGATAAAGAAAGTCGGCGGCGGAAAATTCTCGCGGTGGGCGAACGATGCCTTGCAGCCCGGCGACTCGATCGACGTGATGACGCCCGAGGGACGATTCTTCACCGCGCTCGATGCTACGAGAAGCAAGCACTACGCGGCCTTCGTTTCGGGCAGCGGAATCACTCCAGTGCTGTCGCTGATACGCACCACCCTGGCGCGCGAGCGGAGGTCGCGCTTCACGCTGGTATACGGCAATCGCCGTCAATCGTCCGTGATGTTTCATGAAGCGCTCGAAGACCTGAAGGACCGTTATCTGACGCGCTTCCGCCTGTACAACGTTTTCTCGCGCGAGGAGCAGGAGGTCGAGCTGTTCAATGGCCGCATCGATGCCGCGAAGGTCGGGGAGTTTCTCGAGTCGCTCGTGCCGCCCGACACGATCGACGAGGCGTTCGTGTGTGGACCGATGTCGATGATCGACGAAGTCGAGGTCGCGCTGATTGCTGGCGGCGTGCCCGCACAGCACGTGCACGTCGAGCGGTTCGGTATTCCAGACGGATCGGCGCTACAGATCGACAACACCGAAGCCAAATTTTTAGCAACTGAGTCGCACATCGAGTTGATCATTGACGGCGTCCGGCGCGAAGTTGACTTCATGCCGGGGCAGCATTCGATTCTCGATGCGGGCCGCGCCGCGGGCATCGATCTTCCGTTTTCATGCAAGGGGGGTATGTGCAGTACGTGCCGTGCGAAAGTGCTTGAAGGACAGGTAAAGATGGCAAAGAACTACGCACTCGAGCCGCACGAAGTTGCCGAGGACTTTGTGTTGACGTGCCAGTCGTACCCGCTGACCGAGCGGGTCGTGCTGTCGTACGACGCGAGGTAGCAATGGCCCGAACGAAGGCAGCGGGATTCGACAAGCAGCGCGCAGCGATACGCGATGCCGCGGCGCGCGAATTTGCCGACAAGGGCTACGCAGCGGCAACGATTTCCGATATCGCGCATGCGTGCGGCGTTTCCAAGGCGCTGATGTACCACTATTACCGGGATAAGGAACATCTGCTGGCAGATATAGCTGAAAGCTACATCGAGCGGCTGCAGGCGATCATCGACGGTGTTCGTGGCGAAACACTGCCGCCCGCTGCGCATTTGCGACGCCTTATCGAGCTGTTTATGGCCGAGTACGAACACTCCGCGGCGCGCCATCGCGTGCTGGTGCAGGACGTCAAGTATTTGCAGCGCTCGCATCGCTCACGCGTGTTGGGCAAGGAGCGCAAGGTGGTGCTGGGTTTCGCCGACGTCGTGGCGAAGGTTGCACCGCAAACGGAGCGCACCGAGCTAATCAAGCCGCTGACGATGATCCTGTTCGGCATGATCAACTGGACGTTCACCTGGCTGAAGGATCGAGGGCCGCTGACCTACACGGATATGGCTCCGATTGTTGCTGATCTGTTTCTTGGCGGGATCACCCGCGTTCGAGCACCGACCCGCCTTGCTGCGCGACGGCCGCGCGTAGCAGCAGCTGCGCGTGTTAATGGTCAACTAAGGGCAACTGCATGAACGAAGTATTTTTGTGTGATGGCGTGCGCACGCCGTTCGGGCGCTACGGTGGCGCGCTGTCAAGCGTGCGAGTTGACGATCTCGCTGCAATTCCGCTGAAAAAACTGGTCGAGCGCAATGCTGGCGTCGACTGGGCCGCGCTCGACGATGTGTACTACGGCTGCGCCAACCAGGCTGGCGAAGACAATCGCAACGTCGCGCGCATGGCGGTGCTTCTAGCGGGGTTGCCGACGGATATTCCAGCCGCAACGATCAACCGTTTATGCGGCTCCAGTATGGATGCGGTCGGAATCTGTGCCCGCGCGATTCGTGCCGGCGAAGCCGAGCTGATGATTGCCGGCGGCGTCGAAGGCATGTCGCGCGCACCGTTCGTAATGCCGAAGGCGGATTCGGCGTTTTCGCGCAGCAATTCCGTGTTCGATACCACGCTCGGCTGGCGCTTTGTAAACAAGCAGATGAAGGAGCAGTACGGGATCGATTCGATGCCGGAAACAGCCGAGAACGTCGCAAGCGATTTCGGCGTGGCGCGCGCCGATCAGGATGCGTTCGCGTTGCGGTCTCAGCAGCGCTACTCGGCGGCGCACCAGCGCGGATTCTTTTTCGACGAGATCGTTGGGGTGACAATTCCAGGGAAGAAAGGCGACACGTCGGTGACGCAGGATGAGCACCCGCGCGAAACGACGATCGACGCGCTCGCGAAGCTGAAAGGCGTGGTGAAGCCCGGCGGAACGGTAACCGCGGGCAACGCCTCTGGCATCAACGACGGCGCGGTAGCGTTGCTGATTGCGAGCGAAAACGCTGCGCGCAAGTACGGATTGAATCCGATCGCGCGGCTGCGTGGCGTCGCCACCAGCGGTGTGCCGCCGCGCATCATGGGGATGGGGCCCGCGCCGGCGACCCAGAAATTGCTCGAACGTCAGAAGCTAAAGATTGCAGACATCGATGTCGTTGAGCTCAATGAGGCGTTTGCTGCTCAAGCGCTTGCGGTCACGCGACAACTTGGTCTGCCGGACGATGCGCCGCACGTGAATCCGGATGGCGGTGCGATTGCGCTGGGGCATCCGCTCGGCGCCTCGGGCGCGCGGCTGGTACTCACCGCGGCGCGCTGTCTCAACAAGACCGGAGGGCGCTATGCCGTCGCGACGATGTGTATCGGGGTGGGGCAGGGTATCGCCCTGCTTGTTGAACGGGTCTGATTTTGCTTAGATGCGTGTTGATATTCGTTAACAATCAAGAGGAGACAAATGAAATTCATCAAAATAATTATGGCGCTTGCCGCCGCAGCTGGTATCAGCGCCGCTGCCGCCCAGGACATCAAGGTCGGGGTCACGCTGTCGGCCACCGGTCCAGCGGCGTCGCTCGGCATTCCCGAGCGCAATACGTTCCCGCTGCTGCCGCAAACAATCGGCGGCAAGAAAGTGACCTATATCGTGCTCGACGATGCCTCCGACACGACGACGGCCGTGCGCAACTCACGCAAGCTGATCAGCGAAGACAAGGTCGATGTGCTGGTGGGTTCCACAGTCACGCCGAATTCACTCGCGATGATTGATGTGGCCGCCG
>DATLOA010000372.1:0-2793 GCA_035536515.1 Burkholderiaceae bacterium
TGCGGCACTTGCTGCCGAACGCGCTTCCGCCGCTGATCGTCGTGGGCACGGTGCAGGTGGCGCATGCGATCGCGCTCGAAGCGACGTTGTCGTTCCTCGGTCTCGGTTTGCCGCCAACCGAACCATCGCTCGGGCTCTTGATCGCAAACGGCTACGAGGTACTGATGTCAGGTAAATACTGGATCAGCATGTACCCGGGCATCGCGCTGCTGCTGACGATTCTCGCGATCAACCTGGTTGGCGATCAATTGCGCGACATCTTGAATCCGCGGCTTGCCAGGTAGAACGATGGCTGCGCTGCTGTCCGTGCGCAACTTGCGCACCGAATTCGCAACCCGCGATGGTGTACTGCCCGCTGTAGGCGACGTGTCGTTCGACCTGCAGCGCGGCGAAGTGCTTGGTCTGGTCGGCGAATCGGGCTCCGGAAAATCCGTGACCGGTTTTTCGATTATGGGCTTGATCGATCCACCGGGACGAATTGCGCGCGGGGAAATCGTCTTTGACGGCACCGAATTGGTCGGCGCATCGCCGGAGCACCTGCGTGCATTGCGCGGCAAGCGGATCGCGATGATCTTTCAAGATCCGATGATGACGCTGAACCCGGTCCTGTCGATCGAAACTCAGATGGTGGAAACGGTGCTTGCGCACGAACAGGTATCGCGCGAATCAGCACGCGACAGAGCGATCCGAACGCTGAGTCGCGTCGGCATTGCATCGCCTGCCGAGCGCCTGGCGCAATATCCGCATCAATTTTCAGGCGGCATGCGGCAACGGGTGGCCATCGCGATCGCGCTTCTGCACAGCCCCGACCTGATCATTGCCGACGAGCCGACCACCGCGCTCGACGTCACCGTGCAAGGACAGATTCTGTACGAGATGCAAAAGCTGGTGCGTGAATCTGGCACCGCGCTGATCTGGATTACGCACGACCTCGCAGTAGTCGCCGGACTCGCCGATCGCATCGCAGTGATGTACGCCGGCCGCATCGTTGAGCTCGGCAACGCCGACGATGTTCTCGAAATGCCGCGCCATCCGTACACACGCGGGTTGCTGGATTCGGTACCGGCGGCGACCGCACCCGGGCAACGTCTGCGGCAGATCAGCGGCTCAACACCCTCGTTGATTACGCTCGGCGCCGGATGTGCGTTCAGGCAGCGCTGCCCCCGCGCCGCAGAACCCTGCGAAATCATGCCGGCGCTGACACAAGTCGGCAGCCGGCAGCTGCGCTGCTACTTCCCGTTGCAATATGCGGAAAGAGTCGATGAGCTCATTGCTTGAATTCGACGCGGTCTCAAAGCGCTTCTCGAAGCGGCTGGACGTTATCGAGAAAGTTGCACGACGCTTGGGCGCGAAGGTCAGCGAGCACACAGTCCACGCGGTCGATCGCGTGAGCTTTGCAGTCAGCGAGCGTGAAGTTGTTGGGCTGGTCGGCGAATCGGGCTGCGGCAAATCGACGCTGGGCCGCGTGGCGTGCGGACTTTATGCACCAAATGACGGTGTCGTACGGTACCGAGGCAAGCCAGTGGCACACATCAACGGCGCCCGCCGTCCGATACAGATGATCTTTCAAGATCCGTTCGCATCGCTGAATCCGCGCATGCGGGTCGCGCAAATAATTGGTGAAGCACCGCGCGTGCACGGTTTGATCGACGCGAAGCAGATCGAGGACTACGTCGCGCAGCTGCTGAAGCGGGTCGGGTTGGACCCCGGATATGTGCGCCGCTATCCGCACCAGTTCTCGGGCGGACAGCGAGCACGCATCGGTATCGCACGCGCATTGGCGGTGAAGCCGGAGTTCCTGGTATGCGACGAGGCGGTCGCCGCGCTCGACGTTTCGATTCAGGCGCAGGTACTCAATTTGTTCATGGACCTGCGGGATCAGTTTCAGCTGACGTATTTATTCATCAGCCACGATCTTGGGGTCGTGCGGCATTTGTCGGATCGCGTGGTCGTGATGTACCTCGGCCGCGTCGTCGAAATTGCCGCCACCGAAGAGTTGTTTGCCGCCCCCAACCATCCGTACACGCAGGCGCTGCTGACAGAGGTGCCACGGATCGATCGCAAGCGTCGCACATTCGTTCCGATCAAGGGCGAGATTCCATCGCCGCTCGCGCCGCCGCCGGGTTGCCACTTTCATCCCCGTTGCCCCTATGCGATGCCGCGCTGTTCGATCGAAGTGCCGGCGTTGCGCGAGATCGCGCCAGCGCGCTGGTCCGCGTGCCATTTGAATGACTTGAAAAGCGAGCCGTTGCAATGAATGCAAACACTTTTCGGTGGCATGGCCCGCAACAGCCGCGCGTTCCGCTGGTGCTCGACTCGCCGCACTCGGGCTTCCAGTTTCCGGCCGATTTCAATGCGGTCGTTTCGGAATTCGATCTGCGCGACGGTGAAGACTGTTTTGTCGACGAGCTGTATCTGCCGGCCACCGAGCTCGGTGTTCCATTGCTTGCTGCGCAAACACCGCGCACTTACCTGGACCCCAACCGGCACGCTGGCGACATCGATCTCGACCTGATCGAAGGAGGAAACTGGCCCCACCCGCACGTGCCGAGCGGGAAAGCGAGCATCGGCAAGGCGCTGGTCTGGCGCACGCTTGACGATGGCCGCGCGATTTATGGCCGCAAACTAAAGGTCGATGAAGTGCTTAGGCGTATCGAGCGTCATCACACGCCGTACCATCGCGAGCTGCATCACGCGATCGACCGCACGCATGCACGCTTCGGTATCGCTTACCACCTCAACTGCCATTCGATGAACTCGGTGGCAGGAAAGATGGGCGAAGGCGGCCAGGGT
>DATLOA010000373.1:0-2759 GCA_035536515.1 Burkholderiaceae bacterium
TCGGGCCATGCTCGCACTGATACCACGCGCAAAACTCTTCGCGCCAATCAGCGGGCGTCCAGATTCCGACCAAAATATCCACGGACCTGCGTCCGGTCCAAAACGGCCGGCCGACAGCAGCGGGGCCAGGCGCTTCTCAACGACACCTTTCGGGGCCTTGCCTCGCTCGCACAGAATGACACTGCCTTTGTTGTCAGTGCGCAGCAGGCATTCGGCCACGCCTCTGGCGTGCGCTGCGAATGCCTCCACTTCCTCGGCCTGGACTGACGGCGTATGCCACATCAGCATCCGAGCGCCTTGACCGATCGCGCCAAGCGCCCGGGTGCCAAGCCGAGCGAGCGCGCGAGCTGCGCGAAGCCCGTCAGGATCTGACTGCGTGCGAGGTAAGACATTGCGCCAGGAAGGAATTTCCCAGAATAATATGGCGAAGTCCCCATTCGCAACGCCTATGCATTGCGACCGGACC
Organism: Burkholderiaceae bacterium; assembly: GCA_035536515.1. Classification (GTDB taxonomy): domain Bacteria; phylum Pseudomonadota; class Gammaproteobacteria; order Burkholderiales; family Burkholderiaceae_F; genus JACCZX01. Next base: position 467 of record DATLOA010000373.1, read on the forward strand.
AGAATTGCGGCCACAACGACCGCGTTGATCAGGAGGTTCTATGCATTTTTTTGACGACTCGCTACTGCCTGAGAACCAGGAAAAGCTGGTCATTCAGGTTGCGCCTTATGGCCCGGAGTGGCTGCCGTCGGATTCCGATGACATTCCCGTCAGCATGGACCAGCAGGTGCAGAAAGCGGTCGATTGCTACAACGCCGGTGCCACCGTACTGCACGTGCACGTTCGCGAGGCCGACGGTAAAGGCTCGAAGAAAATGTCGACCTTCAACGAAATGCTCGCACGCTTACGCGTCGCGGTGCCGAAGATGCTGCTACAGGTCGGAGGATCGATTTCGTTTGCTCCCGAAGGCGAGGGCGCCGTTGCAAAATGGCCCGGCATCGATACTCGCCACATGCTGGCGGATCTGATGCCGCAGCCGGATCAGGTCACGATCGTCATCAATACCAACCAGATGAGCATGGTCGAGTTGATGTCCAGCGATGACATCGCGGGCACCAGCTTGTCGAAGCCGGAGTACTACAACGCGTACAAAGAGATGGTCACTGAGGCGCCGCCCTCATTCGTTGAAGAACATCTGAAGCGACTGATCGCCAAGAAAATTCAGCCGCACTTCATGATCGGCAGCATTCACCAGCTTGAAACCGTGGAGCGACTGATTCGTCGCGGGGTTTACACGGGGCCACTAGTGTTGAACCACATGGCCCTCGGCGGTGGTTATGCGGGCCGCAATCCGGCCGACATGCTGGAGTTCGTTCGCCGCTGCCCGGATGGCGCCGTGCTGACGATCGAATCGTTGATGCGCACGGTTCCTCCGATTTGCACGATGGCAGTTGCGCTCGGCCTGCACGTTCGAGTTGGCGTCGAGGACAACCTGTGGCGCAGGAACGGCGAGCGGTTCACTTCGGTGCAGCAGGTCGAGCAGATGGTTCGCATTGCGCGCGAGCTGGGCCGCGACGTCGCGAGCGGCGAAGAGGCGAAGCGTATCTACAAAATCGGCACGTACTACAAGAACGCCGACGAGGCGCTTGCCTACCTGGGTTGGCCGCCAAATCGGCGACCGGGTCAGCGCGGATTTCTCGTGCGCACGCCTGAAGAGCCACGCGAGTTGCGCAAGGCTTCTACCGTGGCGGAGGAAGCTTACTGAACCGTCTTCGGGTTCGGGACGCGGTGAATCTTGATTACGAGCTTGTACGACGATCAGGAAAGATTCAGTCCGGCGCGGTCTTTGATAAAAAGGCATGATGCAGTTCATGGTGCAGCTGCGGGTGCTTGCGTTGGTCATCGTCTTCCCGCAGCTTGCGCTATCGCCGCCTGAGCACATCTACGGCAAGTGATTAGATGATCGAATACCTGAAGAAAGCGGCGAAGACTCCCGACACTGAATCAGGTGAGGCGAGGCGCGTCGTCGACGAGATGTTGGCGAATATCGCTGTGCGCGGCGAAGAGGCAGTGCGCGAATACGCGCGCAAGCTGGACGGCTGGACCGGCGAGATCGTGATGAGCGCCGATGCAATCGAACTCCGCATTGCGCACATCGACGGCGGCATCAAGCGCGACATCGAGTTTGCGACCGCGCAGGTGCGGCGCTTCGCGCAGGCGCAGCGCGAGTCTATGCACGAGTTTTCGACCGAGGTGCATCCGGGGTTAATCGCTGGGCAGCGGCTGATTCCGTGCAACGTGGCCGGCTGTTACGTGCCGACCGGGCGCTACGCGCACATTGCATCGGCCTACATGACGGTGGCGACCGCCAAGGCCGCTGGAGTGCCGACGGTGATTGCGTGCTCGACGCCGTACAAAGGCGAAGGCATTCATCCGCACGTGTTGTACGCAATGAAGGTCGCGGGAGCGGACATCATCATGACGCTCGGCGGCGTGCAGGCGATCGCGACGCTTGCGCACGGGTGGTTTACCGGCAAGCCGGCCGACATCATCGTCGGCCCGGGCAACAAGTACGTCGCAGAGGCGAAGCGCGCACTGTTCGGACAAGTTGGCATCGATGTGTTTGCCGGGCCATCCGAAGTCGCGGTGATCGCCGACGACTCGGCCGACGCCGCGCTGGTTGCGAGCGATCTTGTCGGCCAAGCCGAGCATGGCCACGAGTCTCCCGCGTGGCTGTTCACGACATCACGCCGGCTGGCCGAAGCGGTAATAAGGCAGATGCCGCGGCTGATCGATTCGTTGCCAGCAACGGCGCGCGACGCCGCCGGCGCCGCGTGGCGTGACTATGGCGAAGTCATCGTGTGCGGCAATCGCGAAGAGGTCGTGCAGATCTCCGATCGCTACGCGTCGGAAC
>DATLOA010000374.1:0-5889 GCA_035536515.1 Burkholderiaceae bacterium
GTTCGATTTCAGCGGCGCCAGCGTCATCACGATGTATCTACTGCCAAGCGTCAACCTGAAGTTGCGACCGCGCCTGCAGAAGGAGTTGAAGCCCGGCACGCGAATCGTGTCGCATGACTTTCACATGGGCGACTGGGCAGCAGAAGTCACGCGCGACGTAAACCGCAGCCGAATTTATTTGTGGACAATCAAGTAGCGTCCCTCATCCTAGAATCGCGCGATGCAATTCGCGCTTGCGCTGCCCGCCCCTGCCAAGCTCAATCTGTTCCTACACGTGACCGGCCGTCGCGCCGACGGCTATCACGACCTGCAAACCGCTTACACGCTGATCGACCTTGCAGATTGGCTCGACTTCGAGCGCCGCGACGATGGCGTGATCGTCCGCGAGGGCGACCTGGTGGGCGTCAAGGACCGCGACCTCGCGGTGCGCGCCGCACACGCACTGAAGAATGCTGCGGGTGCGTCCCTAGGTGTAACGATCGGAGTTACTAAGCGCATCCCGGCCGGCAGCGGTTTAGGCGGCGGCTCGTCCGACGCTGCGACCACGCTGATCGCGCTCAATCGGCTGTGGGGCGTGAACCTTAAGCGTAGCGAGCTCGCCGCAATCGGGCTTCAGCTCGGCGCCGACATTCCTTTTTTTCTGCACGGCCGCGATGCATTTGCAGAAGGTATCGGCGAGCGGCTGACGACGATCGAATTGCCGCCATTGTGGTTGGCGATTGTCTGGCCCGGAATACATGTCTCGACCCGAGAAATCTTCGGTGACGCAGGTTTGACACGAAATTCCAAAGCCACGAAAATAGCCGACTTTTCGGCGCTAGCAGCAGGCTGGGCGAAGGCACCTACCGGCAACTTCGAACTTCCGTCGTCACTGGTCAACGATCTTGAACCCGTCGCACGGCGCCGATTTCCCGTCATTGATGAAGCGATCAAGCGCCTTGAGCGTTTTGGCGCGGCACGCATGACAGGCTCTGGTTCCGCAGTGTTCCTCGCGGCTCGATCGAGGGAGCAAGCGGAATTGGCGGTCGCCGACCTGCCTGCGGGCTGGAGCGGATGGGTTGCGAGGAAGTTGGTTGAACATCCGCTGGCGGTGTGGTGAAGTGGTTGAGCGGTAGCATGTTTTAGTTTTGGGGAGTCGCCAAGCTGGTTAAGGCACCGGATTTTGATTCCGGCACTCGAAGGTTCGAATCCTTCCTCCCCAGCCCGAGTTGTGAGTCAATGAGCGGTGAGCCAATGGTGAGCCACTGAGGCGCGCACATGCAGATGCAAATGGTTCCCGACAACCTGATGGTGTTCACCGGCAACGCGAACCCGCGCCTGGCGAGCGCGGTGGCGACGCATCTGAATCTCCGTCTCGGCAAGGCGCAGGTTTCGCGCTTTTCGGATGGCGAAGTGATGGTTGAGTTGTTCGAGAACGTGCGCGGCAAGGACGTGTTTGTGCTGCAGTCGACGTGTGTGCCGACTAATGACAACTTAATGGAGCTGCTGATCATGGCCGATGCGCTGAAGCGCTCGTCGGCCGGACGCATCACCGCGGCGATTCCGTACTTCGGCTACGCGCGCCAGGACCGACGGCCGCGCAGCGCGCGCGTCGCGATCAGCGCCAAGGTGATTGCGAACATGCTGCAGGTGGTCGGCATCAACCGCGTGCTGGTGATGGATCTGCACGCCGATCAGATTCAGGGGTTCTTCGACATTCCGGTCGACAATATTTACGCCGCACCGATTTTGTTGGGCGATCTGTGGAAGCACAATTTCGACAAGCTGGTTGTCGTGTCGCCCGATATCGGGGGTGTGGTGCGCGCGCGTGCGATAGCGAAGACTGCTGAAGCCGATCTGGCAATCATCGACAAAAGGCGCCCACGCGCCAACGTGGCTGAGGTGATGAACATCATCGGCGAGGTAGATGGGCGCAACTGCGTCATCATGGACGACATGGTCGACACCGCAAATACGCTGTGCCAGGCCGCGCAAGCGCTGCGGGATGCCGGCGCATTGCACGTGATGGCGTACGCGACGCATCCGGTGCTGTCGGGCAAAGCGGTCGAGCGGATTTCGAATTCGGTGCTCGACGAGCTCGTCGTTACCGATACGATTCCGCTCAGCGAAGCGGCGCTGGCGTGCAAGAAGATCCGGCAGTTGTCGTGCGCAGCGCTGTTGGGTGAAACGATTTCGCGCATTGCGCGCGAAGATTCAGTAAGCAGTTTGTTTATCGAGTGAGTTGTTAACTGCAGTGGTGACTGGTCGCGGTCCGCTGCATAACCGGGAGTAACGATGAAAGTAGTTGCAAACAAGCGAGAGTCGCAGGGAACGGGTGCGAGCCGCCGTCTGCGCCACACGGGCAGAGTGCCCGGCGTGCTGTACGGCGGTAAAGGCGATGCGCAGGCGATAGAGGTTGAGCACAATCCTCTGTTCCACGCGTTGCGTAAAGAAAAGTTTCACGCATCGATTCTTGACATGGAGCTCGACGGTGCGAGCGAGCGCGTACTGCTGCGCGCATTCCAGATGCATCCGTACAAGGCGCAGGTGCTGCATATCGATTTTCAGCGAGTGGCGGAAGATCAGAAGCTGCACATGCGCGTTCCGCTGCACTTTTCAGGGCAGGAAGGTTCGCCTGCGGCAAAGACTGAGAACGTGTTGATTAGCCACGTGATGTCCGAGGTGGCGATCGCGTGTCTGCCGAAAGATCTGCCCGAGTACATCGAGGTCGAGCTGTCAGAGCTGACCGTCACCGACACGGTGCGCGTGCGCGATCTGAAAATGCCGAGAGGAGTAACGCCGGTGCTAAAAGGCAAAGAGAATCCAGTCGTCGTCGCTGTTACCGTACGTGGCGAGGAAGTGGCTGAAGAAGAGGTCGCGGCCGCAGTGGTGGCAACCGCTGACGTTCCGGCTACCGCGCAAAAAGCGCCGACGGCAGAAGAAGCTGCAGCCGCAGGAAAAGCCGACAAAGGTGGCAAGGCAGACAAAGGCGGCAAGGGTGACAAAGGAGACAAAGAGAAGAAGAAATGAGGAAAAAATAACAGCGCCAAAGCAGCGAGCAAAAACGCTGCGGCACAATCCAGCCCGCCGCCGATCATCGGCCGCGGGCTTTTTTCTTGAATGGAACACAGCAACAAAATTCGGCTGATCGTAGGTCTCGGCAACACCGGCGCCGAGTACGAAAACACGCGGCACAACGCTGGCTTCTGGTACGCCGATACCGTGGCGCGGCGCTTTGGCGCTAGATTCTCGAGCGAACGCAAATTTCACGGGGATGTGGCACGGGCTCGTGTCAGCGGCAGCGAACTGTGGCTGCTCAAGCCCAATACCTACGTCAACCGATCCGGGCAAGCGGTCGTCGCACTAGCGCTTTACTACAAGATTCTGCCGTCTCAAATCCTGATCGCGCACGACGAGCTTGACCTGCATCCGGGAGCGATCAAGCTAAAGCTGGGTGGCGGCACCGCTGGTCACAACGGACTAAAGGACACACAGGCGCGGCTGTCAACACCGGAATTCTGGCGCTTGCGCATTGGCATCGGTCATCCGCGCACATTGCAGCTGGAACAGGACGTCGGTGATTTCGTGCTGCATCCGCCACGCAAGGACGAGCAGCCGGCGATCGATCAGGCGATCGAGCGCGGCGAAGCCATTGTTGATTTACTCGTCGATGGCAAATTCGAGGCAGCGATGCTGAGACTGCACACGCATTAGCTGTGCACACAAACTTGCGGCAGCAAAACCGCGGCGCCCATTACAAGCTGAGCACCATCACCTTCTCGCCCTCCTCCTCTACACCGGTGTAGACAAATCCGAGCGACTTATAGAAACGCCCGAGCACATCGGCTTCGCTCGCGTGCGAAACAAGCAGCTTCTTCGCACCGGGACGCATGCGTACGTGGTCGATCAACAGCCTGACCGCCGCGTGGCCAAGCCCTTTGCGTTGATGCGCTTGGTCGATCATCAGCCGCCATAGAAAGAAGTCGGGCTCATCGGGTTGTGTGGAAAGCGTCGGGTCGTACAGCATCACGAAACCAACCGGCGTGTCGTCCTCGTAAATCGCGCGAAACCACGCCTCATCGTAAAACGACGCCTCAGCGATCGAGACAGCGTTCGGCGCAACTTGTGTCGCGCCGTCGCCAGCGTCGAGCTTGCAAACCGCACGCAAAGTTAGGCGCGTGACTTCTTTGAGGGAGACCGTCATCAGGGGTTGCGATAATCGCACTTTCGTAACCCCAAAGTCACTGATGGCAGTCAAATGCGGCATCGTCGGACTCCCAAACGTCGGCAAGTCAACGCTTTTCAATGCGTTGACGAAGGCTGGGATTGCCGCCGAGAACTACCCGTTCTGCACGATCGAGCCGAACGTCGGCATTGTCGAGGTGCCGGACCCGCGGCTCGGCGCGCTCGCTGCGATTGCAAAGCCCGATAAAGTCATTCCGGCCGCGGTCGAATTTGTCGACATTGCGGGTCTAGTGGCCGGTGCGAGTAAAGGCGAGGGGCTTGGCAATCAGTTTCTGGCCAACATTCGCGAATGCGACGCGATTGCGCACATCGTGCGCTGCTTCGAAGATCCGAATGTCGTGCACGTTGCTGGTCGCATCGATCCGATCTCCGACGTCGAGGTGATCAACACTGAGCTTGCGCTCGCGGATCTCGCGGCTGCCGACAAGCAGCTCGCGAAATACAGCAAGGTGGCCAGGGCCGTGGCTCAGAGTGTCGAAGTCAAGGAAGCGAAGCGTCTCGTCGATGTGCTGGAAAAAATCCTGCCGGCGCTAAACCAGGCCCAGCCGGTGCGTAGCATCGATCTTTCCGCAGAGGAGCGCGCCACAATCCGCCCGCTGTTTCTGCTGACTTCGAAACCGACGATGTACGTCGCGAACGTCGAAGAGCACGGCTTTGACAAGAATCCGCTGTTGGACGTCGTGCGCGCACATGCAGCGAAGGAAGGCTCGCCGGTCGTTGCCGTTTGCGCAAAGATTGAAGCGGAAATCGCCGACCTTTCCGAGGACGACATGGCGATTTTTTTGACTGATATGGGAATGACCGAGCCCGGATTGAACCGGGTGATCCGCGTGGGTTACGCATTGCTCGGACTGCATACCTACTTCACGGCGGGCCCGAAAGAAGTGCGTGCGTGGACGGTAACCGCGGGGTCGACTGCGCCGCAGGCCGCGGGCGTAATTCACACCGATTTCGAAAAAGGTTTCATTCGCGCCGAGACAATCACGTTCGACGATTATGTGCGGTGCAAGGGCGAAACCGGTGCCAAAGATGCCGGCAAGATGCGGCTGGAAGGCAAGGAGTACGTCGTGCGCGACGGCGATGTGATGCACTTCCGTTTTAATGTATGAGCGAAAGCGTGAGCAAGATCGCGTGACGGCACGTGTCGACGCGCTGTGGCTTTATCCAATCAAGGGATGCCGCGGGCTGCGCGTGCCCACTGCAAAGCTCGCACAGACCGGACTTGAAGTCGACGGCATTGGCGATCGCGAGTGGGTCGTGGTCGACGATTACGGCGAGTTTCTGAGCCAGCGCGAACTGCCGAAGATGACGCAGATCGAAACGCGCCTGACCGGCGTATCGCTGCGCATAAGAGCGCCAGGCATGCTGCAACTCGACGTGCCGTTTGAATCGGAAGGCGAGGTGCTCAAGGTGCGCGTGGGGAACGACGAAGTCGCCGCCGTGACGCAGGGAGACATTTCCGACGCCTGGTTCTCTCAATTTCTTGGACAGCGCTGCCGACTGATGAGATTCGACCCCGAGGCCAAGCGAATTTCCAATCACAAGTACACCGGTGCGTTGACTGCACCTTACAAGTTCGCCGATGCGTTTGCGGTGCTCGTGTGCTCAACTGCATCGCTTGCCGACTTGAACGCGCGTCTGGCTGCGAAAGGACAATGGCCGATC
>DATLOA010000375.1:0-12631 GCA_035536515.1 Burkholderiaceae bacterium
CAAGGATGTTCACTACCCGCCGACGTTATTCGTGACTTCAACGCGCGACGATCGAGTACATCCGGGACACGCACGCAAGATGTTCGCTCGCATGCGCGAGCAGGGGCATGACGCCTGGTACTACGAAAACATCGAAGGAGGACACGGCGCAGCGTCGAACAACGAGCAGCGCGCGCTGATGACAGCGATCGAGTACACGTTTCTGTGGAAGCATCTTGGAGGCAAGTCGTGAGCGCGATGCGCGCGATCGAGATCGCGCAGCCCGGCGGCCCGGAAATGCTGCGGTTGGCTGAACGTCCGAGGCCGCACCCTGCTCACGGTGAAGTGCTGATTCGGGTGCGGGCTGCGGGCGTGAATCGGCCTGACGTTCTGCAGCGTAAAGGAGCCTACGCGCCGCCCGCGGGCGCATCCGATCTGCCCGGATTGGAAGTTTCCGGCACGATCGAAAGCGGCGACGTGGAGGGCTCGGATCTCAAGATTGGCGAGGAAGTGTGTGCGTTGGTCGCGGGCGGCGGCTATGCGGAGTATTGCGTTGCGCCAGTCGAACAATGCTTGCCGAAACCGCGCGGCCTTTCATTTGCCGAGGCGGCAGGATTACCGGAGACGTATTTCACCGTTTGGAGCAACGTGTTCGATCGCGCGCGGCTGGCGCCAGGCGAATCGCTGCTGGTGCAGGGCGGCTCGAGCGGCATCGGCGTCGCCGCGATCCAGCTGGCGGCCGCGCTCGGCAACACTGTTTATGCGACAGCGGGCAGCGACGAGAAATGCGCAGCGTGCATCGAACTCGGTGCGAAGCGCGCGATCAATTACCGCACCGAGGATTTCGTTGCGGTGTTGAAACAGGAAACCGCCGGACGCGGAGTGGATGTGATTCTCGACATGGTTGCCGGCGATTATCTGCCGCGCGAGGTCGAATCGCTCGCCGACGACGGCCGGCTGGTTTTCATCGCGCTGCTCGGCGGCTCCAGGGCGCAGCTCGACATGAGCGCAGTTCTGCGCCGCCGGCTGACGGTGACGGGGTCAACGCTGCGCCCGCGTTCGGTAGCGTTCAAGGCGGCGATTGCCAAACGGCTGCGCGAAGTCGTTTGGCCGTTGATCCAAGCCGGGCGCATCAAACCGATGTTGTTCCGCACGTTTCCACTGGCACAGGCGTCCGAGGCGCACCGATTGATGGAGTCGAGCCAACACGTCGGCAAGATCGTGCTGACGGTTGGCGATGCCGGGCACGCGCGATGAAGCCGCGTCGTGCGCTCGTCGCCGCCAACTGGAAGATGAACGGATCGCGCATTGCCAACGATGCCTGGCTGAAAGAGTTCGCTGCGCACGGGCGCGGGCTCGCGTGCGACGTGGTCGTCGCGGCTCCGTACGTTTATCTCGAGCAGCTGCGCCAGGCATTGACGCGTGACGAGATTGCGGCACAGGACGTTTCGGCGCGCGAGCCGGGCGCGTTTACCGGGGAGGTCGCCGCAGAGATGCTGAATGACGCCGGCTGCGGCTGGGTCATCGTCGGGCACTCGGAACGGCGCCAGTGGCACGGCGAGACCGACGCTGAAGTGGCGCTGAAAGCGGAGCTTGCCTTGCGCGCGGGGCTGCGGCCTATCGTGTGCATCGGTGAGACGCTGCAACAGCGCGAAGCGCAGCAGACGAATTCCGTGCTGAGCTCGCAACTCACTGCAGTGTTGGATCGCATCGGTCCGCAGGGGTTGTCGAGCGGAGCACTGGCATACGAGCCGGTGTGGGCGATTGGCACCGGACGCACAGCAACGCCGGAGCAGGCGCAGGAAGTGCACGCGGCGTTGCGTGAGCAGATTGGAACAAAAGCTTCCGGCGTGAGAATCCTGTATGGCGGCAGCGTGAAGCCGGAGAATGCGGCGGAACTATTGGCGCTGCCGGATATCGACGGCGGCCTGGTAGGCGGCGCGTCGCTCGACGCAGCCGACTTTCTTGCGATTTGTAACGCTGTGCCCAAGTAACATCAGCTTCGAGACGTAACAACAAGGATTCTGAAATGGCTTGGCTAACAACATTGCTGATTGTCGTGCAGGTGATTGCGGCGCTCGCTGTCATCGTTCTGGTGCTGCTTCAGCACGGGAAAGGGGCGGACATGGGGGCAGCGTTCGGCGGCGGCGCATCCGGGAGCCTGTTCGGCGCAACCGGTTCGGCGAACTTTTTGTCGCGCAGTACCGGCGTTGTTGCAACGGTGTTCTTTCTGGCGACTCTTGGACTGGCGTACACGGGCACCGCAAGCAAACGCCCCGCGCCGGACACAGGCGGTGTAATGGGAACCGTGCCCTCCGGCACGCCGGCACCCGCACCGAAAGACATCCCAACACCAAGCGGTCAGGCGCCGCAAAGTGCTCCAGCAGCAGCCATACCGGTACCGGCTCCAAGCGCGACGCCGCCTGCGGCCCCGGCAACTTCAGACGCAGCGCCGAAGCCGAGCGACATTCCGAAATAGTCAACGCGGTCGGGAGCACACGAGCACGCATGTAAAATCGCGCCGGATTTCCACTGCCCACGTGGTGGAATTGGTAGACACACCATCGTGAGGGGGTGGCGGCGAAAGCTGTGGGAGTTCGAGTCTCCCCGTGGGCACCAGCTAATGCACTCACCGGCTAGATCGATTCTCGCGTGATCCTCGAAAACTACCTTCCGATTTTGTTGTTCATCCTGGTGGGGCTTGCGATCGGCGCGGCACCTATATTGCTCGGTGCGCTGTTGGGACCGCGCAAACCAGACCCGGAAAAGTTGTCTCCCTACGAGTGCGGCTTCGAGGCCTTCGAAGATGCGCGCATGAAGTTCGACGTGCGGTACTACCTGGTCGCGATCCTGTTCATTATTTTCGACCTCGAAATCGCGTTCCTGTTTCCGTGGGGACTGGTACTCGGCGACCTCGGGGTCTGGAGCGCTGGCTTCTGGGCAATGATGTTGTTTCTTGCGATTCTGACCGTCGGCTTCATCTATGAGTGGAAAAAGGGCGCGCTGGACTGGGAATAGTCGATGGCAATTGAAGGTCACCTGCACGAAGGCTTCATAACGACTAGCGTCGACCAGGTGCTGAACTGGTCGAAGACGGGTTCGCTATGGCCAATGACGTTCGGCCTCGCATGCTGCGCGGTCGAGATGATGCACGCGGGTGCTGCGCGCTATGACCTCGATCGCTTCGGCATCTTCTTTCGCCCGAGTCCGCGTCAATCTGATCTGATGATCGTCGCCGGAACGTTGTGCAACAAGATGGCGCCTGCATTGCGCAAGGTGTACGACCAAATGGCAGAGCCGCGCTGGGTAATCAGCATGGGCTCGTGCGCCAACGGTGGCGGCTATTACCACTACAGCTACTCGGTTGTGCGTGGCTGCGACCGCATCGTGCCGGTCGATATCTATGTGCCAGGCTGTCCACCAACAGCCGAGGCGCTGATCTACGGAATCATTCAACTGCAGAACAAGATTCGCCGCACGAACACGATCGCCCGCTGATGAACCGTTTCGACGACCTGTCTGAACGTTTGAGATCGGCGCTGGGCGAAACGCTGCAGAGCCTCGTAGTGGCGCTCGACGAAGTGACGATCGTGATTAAAGGGCAAGATCATCTCGCGGTCGCGCGGGCGTTGCGCGACGATACTTCGCTTGCGTTCGAGCAGTTGATCGACCTGTGCGGTGTTGACTACTCGTCCTATGGTGACGGTGCATGGAACGGCGCGCGCTACGCGGTCGTGATGCATCTGCTGTCGCTGAAGCACAACTGGCGAGTGCGAGTGCGCTCGTTCTGCGCGGATGACGATTTGCCGCTGGTGGCGTCAGTTACCGAAGTGTGGGCCGGCGCCAATTGGTTCGAGCGCGAGGCATTCGATCTGTATGGCATCGTATTCGAAGGCCATCCCGATCTGCGGCGGCTGCTAACCGACTACGGTTTTGTCGGTCATCCGTTTCGCAAGGATTTTCCGATGTCCGGGTACGTCGAGATGCGGTACGACCCGGAGCAGAAGAGAGTCATCTATCAACCGGTAACGATCGAGCCGCGCGAGATCGTGCCGCGCGTGATTCGCGAAGAAAATTACGGCCAGGGGCGAGAGTAGTGGCCGAGATCAAGAACTACACGCTTAACTTCGGACCGCAGCACCCCGCGGCACATGGCGTTTTGCGACTTGTGCTCGAACTCGACGGCGAGGTGATCGAGCGCGCCGATCCTCACATCGGTCTTTTGCATCGCGCAACCGAGAAGCTGGCCGAGACGCGGACCTACCTGCAATCGGTTCCCTACATGGACCGGCTCGATTACGTGTCAATGATGTGCAACGAGCACGCGTACGTGATGGCGATCGAGAAGCTTATCGGCGTCGACGTGCCGATCCGCGCGCAGTACATCCGCGTGATGTTTGACGAGCTGACGCGGTTGATGAATCACTTGCTGTGGATCGGGGCGCACGGGCTCGACGTCGGCGCGATGGCGGTGTTTCTGTATGCATTTCGCGAGCGCGAAGATCTGATGGACATGTACGAGGCGGTCTCCGGAGCGCGTATGCATGCTGCGTACTACCGCCCGGGAGGCGTGTACCGCGATCTCCCCGATGCGATGCCGCAGCACAAGAACACCAAATATCGCAGCGAGCAGGACGTTAAGCGGCTGAACGAGAACCGGCAGGGGTCGCTGCTCGATTTCATCGAAGACTTCACCAACCGTTTTCCGAAGCATGTTGACGAATACGAAACATTGCTGACCGACAATCGAATCTGGAAGCAACGGCTGGTCGGCATCGGCGTGGTGTCGCCCGAGCGCGCGTTGCAGCTCGGCTTTACGGGACCCATGCTGCGCGGCTCAGGCGTCGAGTGGGATTTGCGCCGCAAGCAGCCGTACGAGGTGTACGACAAACTCGATTTTGCGATTCCGATCGGCAAGAACGGTGATTGTTATGACCGGTATCTGGTGCGCATGGCGGAAATGCGGCAGAGCAATTCAATCATCAAGCAGTGCATCACGTGGCTGCGCGCCAATCCCGGCCCAGTGATGACGGACGATCACAAGGTGGCACCGCCCTCACGAACCGACATGAAGACGGGCATGGAAGACCTGATCCATCACTTCAAGCTGTTCACCGAGGGGATTCACGTTCCGCCGGGCGAGGTTTACGCCGCGGTCGAGCATCCCAAAGGCGAGTTCGGCATCTATCTGATCTCCGATGGGGCCAATAAACCCTATCGGCTGAAGATTCGCGCCGCCGGCTTTCCGCATCTGCAATCTCTCGACGAGATGGCGCGCGGGCACATGATCGCCGACGCGGTGACGATCATCGGAACGCAGGACATCGTGTTCGGCGAGATCGACCGATGAGCGCCGCTGGGCCGCTCCCAAGGCGCTCGCTCCCCCTTGGGGGGACCGGCGCGCAGCGCCGTAGGGGGCCAACATGAGCGCCGTCGAGCAGACGCAAGTGCTGCTTTCCGCAGACGCGTATCGCAAGATAGATCGCGAGACTGCGAAGTTTCCGGCCGAGCAGCGACGGTCGGCTGTGATCGCTGCGCTGGCGATTGCGCAGGATGAGCTCGGCTGGGTGTCGAAGGAAGCGATTGAAGACGTTGCCGGTTATCTCGGCATGCCGCCGATTGCGGTTTACGAAGTTGCGACCTTCTACACAATGTTCAACGTCAAGCCGATCGGTCGCTACAAGATCTCGATCTGCACGAATCTGCCTTGCGCGTTGTCGGGAGCAACGCGAGCGGCGGAACATCTGAAGCATCGACTCGGCGTGGACTTCAATCAAACGACCGCCGACGGCAAATTCACGCTACAAGAAGGCGAGTGCTTTGGCGCGTGCGGGGACGCGCCGGTTCTGCTGGTCAATAACAAGCGCATGGAAAGCTTCATGAGCGAAGCAAAGCTCGACGAACTGTTAGCGCAGCTCGAGTTAGCTCCGCCAGCGGCGGAGACAGCCGGACTGCATCGCGCTGACAACCCGCCTCCGCGTGGTACGGACATGGAGCGGCGGGAACCGGAACAATGAGCGCGCAGACCTGTTTCCACGGCCGCCATATCGCGCCAATGATCCTTGCCGGCCTCGACGGCAACAATTGGCGTTTGTCGAGCTACGAAGACCGCGGCGGCTATCAGGCGCTGCGCAAAATCTTCAACGACAAGCTGACACCCGATGCCGTAGTCGCGGAGGTGAAAAAGTCCGCGCTGCGCGGGCGTGGAGGTGCGGGGTTTCCGACCGGGCTCAAGTGGAGCTTCATGCCAAAACAGCATCCTGGGCCAAAGTATCTAGTCTGCAATTCCGACGAAGGCGAACCGGGCACGTTCAAAGATCGCGACATCCTGCGTTACAACCCGCATGCTGTGATCGAAGGCATGGCGATTGCCGCCTACGCGATGGGAATCTCGGTCGGCTACAACTATATCCACGGCGAAACTTGGGCCGAGTACGAACGCTTCGAAGAGGCGCTCGACGAAGCGCGTAAGAGCGGGTATCTGGGCAGCAACATTTTTAGTTCCGATTACTCGTTCGAGCTGCATGCGGTGCACGGTTACGGCGCATATATCTGCGGCGAGGAAACTGCTTTGCTCGAATCGCTCGAAGGAAAGAAAGGCTGGCCGCGCTTCAAGCCGCCGTTTCCGGCGAGCTACGGTCTGTACGGCAAGCCGACGACGATCAATAACACCGAAACGTTCGCGGCAGTGCCGTTCATCATCACAAGTGGCGGCGACAAATTTCTTGAGATCGGCCGGCCAAACAACGGCGGCACCAAGATCTTTTCGGTATCGGGCGACGTCACGTATCCCGGCAACTATGAGGTGCCGCTCGGAACGCCGTTCGCAAAGTTGCTGGAATTGGCGGGCGGCATGCGCGGCGGCAAAAAGATCAAGGGCGTGATTCCAGGTGGCTCTTCGATGCCAGTGGTTCCAGGCGATGTGATGATGGCGACCGACATGGATTACGACTCCATCGCTAAAGCCGGATCAATGCTGGGCTCCGGCGCAGTGATCGTGATGGACGAGACGCGGTGCATGGTGCAGGCCGCCGAGCGGCTCGCGTATTTCTACTATGAAGAAAGCTGCGGTCAGTGCACGCCCTGCCGTGAGGGGACAGGTTGGCTATATCGGATCATTCACAGAATCGAACACGGCCAAGGGCGCCATCAGGATCTCGACCTGCTGAACTCGCTGGCCGACAACATTCAGGGCCGGACCATTTGCGCGCTCGGTGACGCAGCCGCAATGCCAGTGCGCGCATTTGTCAAACACTATCGCGCTGAGTTCGAGCATCACATCGAGCATCGACAATGCCTGGTGCACGATGAAGCGACGGAGTACGCGTGATCGAAGTCGAAATCGACGGTCGGAAAGTTGAGGTGCCCGAAGGCAGCATGCTGATGGAGGCTGCCAACCGGCTAGGCATCTATGTGCCGCACTTTTGTTATCACAAGAAGCTGACGATCGCGGCGAATTGCCGCATGTGTCTGGTCGAAGTCGAGAAAGCGCCGAAGCCCTTGCCCGCGTGCGCCACGCCCGTTGCGAAAGGGATGATCGCGCGCACGCAATCGGCTTATGCGAAGCAGGCGCAAAACTCGGTGATGGAATTCCTGCTGATCAACCATCCACTGGATTGCCCGATCTGCGATCAGGGCGGCGAGTGCCAGCTGCAGGATCTTGCGGTCGGCTACGGCAACTCAGCGAGCCGCTACACCGAGCCCAAGCGCGTGGTTTTCCACAAATACATGGGACCACTGATTTCAGCCGAGGAGATGACGCGCTGCATTCATTGCACACGCTGCGTGCGCTTTGGCATCGAGGTCGCCGGTGTGATGGAGCTCGGCATGGCCAACCGCGGCGAGCATTCGGAAATTCTTAGCTTCGTCGGGCAGTCGGTCAATTCGGAACTGTCGGGCAACATGATCGACCTGTGCCCGGTCGGCGCGCTCACCAGCAAGCCGTTTCGCTACGAGGCACGCCCGTGGGAGCTGTCGCGCCGCAAGTCGATCAGTCCGCACGATTCGCTTGGCTCCAATCTGATCGTGCAGGTCAAGAACAACGAGGTGATGCGGGTTTTGCCGCTTGAGAACGAGGAGATCAACGAGTGTTGGCTGTCCGATCGCGATCGTTTTTCGTACGAAGGGCTTAACGCACCGGATCGCTTGCTTAGACCGATGCTGAAGCAGGGAGGGCAATGGCGCGAAGTCGACTGGACGGTTGCGCTTGAGTACGCGGCGCATGCGTTGATGCAGGTGAAAGGCGAGCATGGCGCAGCGGCTATCGGCGCGCTTGCATCACCGGGCAGCACGCTGGAAGAATTTCATCTGCTGGCGAGGGTCATGCGCGGGCTGGGCTCGGACAATATCGATTTCCGCTTGCGTCAAACCGATTTTCCGGTCGATGGGGTGCCGTGGCTTGGAATGAAGATCGCCGATGTTGGCATGTTGAACAGCGTGCTACTCGTAGGTTCGTTCCTACGCAAAGATCAGCCGCTGCTATCGGCGCGGCTCCGCGCCGCAACCAAGCGCGGCTGCAAGGTCAGCGTGCTGCACGCCGTCGATAGCGATCTACTGATGCCGGTGGCAAACAAGGTCAACTTGAAACCGAGCGAGTGGGTCAGAGCGCTGTGCGAGATCGCTGTCGCCGTTGCCGGTGAGCGCGGCGAACAAACGCCGCTGGACGGCCTGATCGCGGGCGAAAAGGCCAGGGCCGTTGCGAGATCATTGCTGTCAGGCGAACGCAAAGCGATTCTGCTCGGCAACGCCGTGACACAACATCCGCAAGCGGCGCAGCTCCGTGCGTGGGCGCAATCGATTGCCGACTCATGCGGCGCGACGTTGGGTGTGCTGACCGAGGGTGCGAATACTGTCGGCGGCCATGTGGTGGGTGCAATGCCAGGAGGCGGTGCGGGGCAAGATGCAAGGCGCGGCCTGAACGCGCGCGAGATGATCGAGCAGCGGCGGAGCGCGTATCTGTTGTGGAACGTCGAGCCTGACTATGACGTCGCCAATCCAGTTGCGGCTTCGCAAGCGCTGCAGGCCGCCGACACCGTGATTGCGTGTTCGGTGTATCGAAACGGCGCGCTCGACTATGCCGACGTGATCCTGCCGATCGCACCGTTTACCGAGACTGCCGGCACTTTTATCAACTGCGAAGGGCGCGTGCAAAGTTTTAATGGCACGGCGCGGCCGGCCGGCGAAGCGCGGCCTGGCTGGAAAGTTCTGCGAGTGCTTGGCAATCTGCTGGGCCTCGAAGGCTTCGAGTACGAGACATCTGATCAGGTCCGCAGCGAGGCGGTACCCGCCGACGTCGTCGAGCTGTTGTCGAATAAGACTTCGGTTATGCCGGCGAGGCCGGACGGTGGGCAAAGTCAGGGGGCGGAGAGAATCAGCGACGTCCCGATTTATTTCAGCGACGCCATCGTCCGCCGCTCGGCGCCGCTGCAGGCGACGCACGACGCAAAGCCGCCAAAGGCACGCGCGAACGCCGGCACGTTGCAAAAATTTGGCGTTGCCAATGGAGACGCTGCCCGCGTGAAGCAGGGCGATACATCGGCGTTATTGGAAATTGCACTCGATGAAACCATTGCTGATGGCGCGGTGCACGTGTCGGCGGGCCACGAGTCAACGGCAACGCTGGGGTCAATGTACGGTCCAATCACGCTAGAGCGAGCGTGATGGACACAATCACCACATACGGCAGCCAAACGCTGGGTTCAGCCTGGCCGGTCGTGTGGTCGCTGGCGAAAATCATCGCGATCGTGCTACCGATCCTCGGGATGGTGGCGTACCTGACGTTGTGGGAGCGGCGCCTGATCGGCTGGTTTCATATTCGCATGGGCCCGAATCGCGTCGGTCCGCTCGGGCTGTTGCAGCCGATCGCCGATGCATTGAAGCTGATCACGAAGGAAATAATCACACCTTCGCAGTCAGACCGATCGTTGTTTTTTCTGGCGCCGGTCGTCATCTTGATGCCAGCGCTCGCGGCGTGGGCGGTGATTCCTTTTGGGCCTGGCATCGTGCTAGCGGACATTAACGCCGGCTTGCTGTTTGTGATGGCGATCACATCGGTCGGGGTCTATGGCGTCATCATTGCGGGTTGGGCATCGAATTCGAAGTACGCGTTTCTCGGCGCGATGCGCGCGGCGGCGCAGATGGTCAGTTACGAGATCGGCATGGGCTTCGTGCTGGTGACCGTGCTGATGGTTGCCGGCACGCTGAACATGACGCAGATCGTCGTCGGCCAGAACATCGGCACATTCGCGTCCATGGGACTGAACTTCCTGTCATGGAACTGGCTGCCGCTTTTGCCGCTGTTCGTGATCTATGTGGTGTCGAGCATCGCAGAGACAAATCGCCATCCGTTCGACGTGGTTGAGGGCGAGTCAGAGATCGTCGCCGGGCACATGGTCGAGTACTCGGGGATGAGCTTCGCGATTTTCTTTCTCGCCGAATACGCGAACATGATTTTGTTGTCGACTGTCGCGACCATCATGTTTCTGGGTGGCTGGGCGGCGCCGATCGATCTTGGGCAATTGTTCGGATACGAGGCGCCGGGCTGGATCAGCTCGCTTTCGGCATGGTTCTGGCTCTTTGCCAAAGTCTTTTTTGTCGTATCGCTGTTCATCTGGTTCCGCGCGTCGTTCCCGCGCTACCGATACGACCAGATCATGCGTCTCGGCTGGAAAATATTCATTCCGCTGACCCTTGTCTGGCTGGTCGTGATTGCGGTGTGGATGCAAACGCCTTGGAACATCTGGAGCAAATAATTCGATGGGCGCCGTCAGGGAATTTTTCGATAGTCTGCTGCTGCGTGAGCTGATCAAGGGCCTTGCACTGACCGGGCGTTACGCGTTCTCGCGCAAGATCACGATTCAGTATCCGGAGGAGAAGACGCCGTACTCACCGCGCTTTCGCGGTCTGCATGCGTTGCGTCGCTATCCGAATGGCGAGGAGCGCTGCATTGCGTGCAAGCTGTGCGAAGCGATCTGCCCGGCGCTTGCCATTACGATCGAATCGGAGCAGCGCGAAGACGGCACGCGCCGCACGACGCGCTATGACGTCGATCTTTACAAATGCATCTTCTGCGGCATGTGCGAGGAAAGCTGCCCGGTCGATTCGATTGTCGAAACGAACATCCTTGAGTACCACGGCGAAAAGCGCGGCGATCTGTACTTCACGAAACCGATGCTGCTCGCGATCGGCGATCGGTACGAAAAAGAAATCGCAGCGGCTCGCGCAGAGGACGCGCCCTACCGCTGATGGACGCTCAGGCTGTTTTGTTCCTGATTTTCTCCGGTGTCATGCTGGTTGCCGCCTTGCGCGTGATCACGGCGCGCAATCCGGTGCACGCGGTGCTGTTCCTGGTGCTGGCGTTTTTCTCCGCAGCGGCGTTGTGGATTCTGTTGCGGGCCGAGTTTCTGGCGATCGCTCTGGTGCTGGTGTATGTCGGTGCGGTAATGGTTTTGTTCCTATTCGTGGTGATGATGCTCGACATCAATATCGACAAGCTGCGACAGGGGTTCTGGCGCAATGCTCCGTGGGGGTTTGGCGTCGCGGCGCTGATCGTGCTCCAGATGTGGCTGGTGTTGTCGCAGCCGCAGTGGCAGGGCATGACGCGCTCCGGCCCCGGCATCGCTAGCGCGGACAACACTCGCGCGCTTGGAATGCTGACGTTTACCGAATATGTCTTCCCGTTGCAGATTGCCGGTGTGATTCTGCTGGTGGCGATCATTGCTGCGATCGCGTTGACGTTGCGCGGACGCAAGGACTCGAAGAGCCAGCAGCCGTCGCAGCAGGTGAGGGTGCGCAGCGAGGACCGAGTGCGTCTGGTGACGATGGCGACCGAAAACGAAGATAGGGCGCGGCAAACAAAACAATAGAAGAGGGGACGTCGTGGTATCGCTATCGTGGTATCTGGGGGTCGGCGCGTTGCTTTTTGCAATCAGCGTTGTCGGCATTTTCCTGAATCGAAAGAACCTGATCGTGCTGCTGATGGCGATCGAGCTGATGCTGCTCGCGGTCAACATAAACTTTGTCGCGTTCTCGCACTACCTCGGAAATTTTCACGGACAAGTATTCGTGTTTTTCATCCTTACGGTAGCGGCGGCCGAATCCGCGATCGGCCTGGCGATCCTGGTCGTGTTGTTCCGCAATCTGTCGACGATCGACGTGCAAGAGCTCGACCTACTCAAAGGCTGACCACAGGTGCGCAGCCTTTATCTCCTGGTGCCGCTGGCGCCGCTGATCGGAGCGCTCGTCGCAGGGTTGGCTGGCAAGATCGTTGGACGTACCGGAGCACACCTGATCACAATCCTCGGCGTGCTAGTTGCGACCGTGGCCTCGTTCATGGTGCTTTCCGAAGTGATGCGCGGCACGACCTTTGATGGCATCGTTTATACGTGGGCCGTGGTCGGCGGGCTCAACTTCGAAGTGGGTTTCCTGATCGACCCGCTGACTGCATTGATGATGGTCGTCGTTACGTTCGTGTCGTTGATGGTGCATATTTACACGATCGGCTACATGGCCGACGACCCGGGCTACCAGCGGTTTTTCTCCTACATCTCGCTCTTCACGTTCAGCATGTTGATGCTGGTGATGAGCAACAATTTTCTGCAGTTGTTTTTTGGCTGGGAAGCGGTCGGGCTGATGTCGTATCTGCTGATCGGCT
>DATLOA010000376.1:0-2049 GCA_035536515.1 Burkholderiaceae bacterium
AGCGATTCCGCGAAACACTGGCACGGCGAAGTAGTCCTGATTCGGATGGCCGACGATCTTGCCGAGCGCGCCCCAGTCGGCGAGGTCGCGCATCGTGGCCTTGACGTCGACCGCGATCGTTCCCTTGCGCACTTCGTCCAGATGAAAACCGTATGCCGGTGTACGACCGGTGAGCGCCGCTGCAATGTTCGCCTTGCCAGCTTCGAAGTTCGTACGCGCTCCGAACACCGAGTTCGCGTAAATCACGGTCCCGGTGTCACCCCACGCCACGTGCTCGCCAAGCTTCGGCTGGTAAACCGTCTGGTAGTTGATGCAGGTGTCGGTCGGCGCAATCCGCATCTGCGCGTAGTGCATCAGGACTTCGCGTTCTTTCTTGTCCTCGCCGGCGTTCTGCCTGACGTCGCTGACGTCATCGAAGTGCATGCACTGCGCGTTGGTCGACGTCGGCACAACGCAGCGGACGTGCTCCTCCGAGTATTGACGCAGAATTTCAAGGCCGGCATCGCCCATCACCTCGATGTCGCCCATCACGTGCACGTTGGTCACCGGCACCAAGCGCTCTGCTTCAAAGAACGATCCGACCTCGATCTGAAACTGGATCGCGTCCTGAATCGCGCGGCCCCGCTCTCCGCGCAGCATGGCTTGCTCGTCCGCGGTCAGCCTGATCGTGCCGGTGTTCATGAGCGCTGCGCGAACGCGCTTAGCCGCAGTCAACGATGAATCAGTCCACAGTCGCGCCGGCTGCCTTGACGATCGGGGGCCATTTGGCCATATCGTTGCGCAGGAATTTCGTCAGATCGGCGGGCGCCGCACTGACGCTCATTTCAAGTCCTACGGCATTGATTCTTTCGATGATCACCGGGTCTTTCGCCGCCTTGGCGAACTCGGCGTGCAAACGCGCAACGATCGGCGCTGGCGTGCCCGCGGGTGCGACGACGCCAAACCATTGCAGCGTCGTTAAGCCCGGCACGCCTGATTCGACCACTGTCGGCACGCCTGGTAGCGCCGGCGAGCGCTTGTCTCCGGTCACTGCCAGGGCCTTCAACTTGCCAGCCTTTATGTGCGGCAGCACGGGAGCCAGGCCGAGCACCGCAAGCTTCACTTGTCCGCCGACCACGTCGTTGATCGCCTGACCACCGCCCTTGTAGGGAATATGCGTCATGTCGATGCCGGCCAGTGTCTTCAACTGCTCGCCGCCCAAGTGCTGCGCGGTGCCGCTGCCCGACGACGCGTACGGCAGACCCGGATTGGCTTTGACGTACTCAATCAGCTCCTTCATGTTGTTCGGCGCGAACGACGGGTGCGCGACGATCACGTGCGACCCGACCGCAAGCAGCGAGATATGCGTGAAGTCCTTGATCGGATCGTGATTCAGCTTCTTGTACAAGGCTGGCGCGATGGTGTTCGAGTCGAGCCACATCTGCAGCGTGTAGCCGTCGGGCGCCGCGCGCGCGACGAAATCGGTGGCAATGTTGCCGCCGCTGCCCGGCTTGTTCTCGACGACCACCGGCTGGCCAAGCTGTTCTGAAAGCTTTTGCCCAAAGAGTCTTGAGATCACGTCGGTGACACCACCGGGTGCGAAACCCACGACAATCGTGATCGGCTTGGTAGGGTACGTCTGCGCGAGCACCGGTGCGGCATTCATTGCGAACAACGCGCTCGCGGCGGCGGCCATGACACGGAACAGTTTCATCGGTGGTTCCTTCTAACGTAATTCACACTGCAAGCAGTAGGCCTGAACGAACTCGTTACTGCGCCTGGAACTGCGCCGCTGTTGGCGTCTCGCCTGGATACCCGAGCATAAGCGCGGCCTCTGGTCCGCCGTGGCGCGCGACAAGCGTGTTCTGGTCATCCTTGGCGCGGCGGTCGACGGCTTCGGGATCGAGCATCCGCCGCAGTTCTCTCTCGAACGCCGCGAGCTCGCCGGCGTATGCCGGGTCCAGAGCAAGGTCAGTTATCTCTTCGGGATCGGCCTCCAGATCGAACAGCTCGGGGCGATAGCCGACGTAGTAGTGATACTTGTAGCGCCCTCGCACAAGCATGAAGGCC
>DATLOA010000377.1:0-4496 GCA_035536515.1 Burkholderiaceae bacterium
ACGAGTTGCGCTTCTAAATGGCAGCGTTCAGATTCGCAGCGGTAGACAACCTCGGTAAGGAGTCCGGCGGAGTTCTCGAGGCCGACAGCGCGCGCCTCGCGCGCCAGCTGCTGCGCGGCCGCGGACTGATTCCGCTATCGGTCGATCCCGTTATGAGCGACGTCGGCGCACGCGCCGGCGGCCTGTCGCTCAGCCGACGGCTGTCGCAAACAGAGCTCGCGGTGATTACGCGCCAACTTGCATCGCTGCTTGGCGCTTCGTTGCCGGTCGCCGACGCCCTAACCGTGATGGTCGAGCAGAGTGAAAAGCAAAGCGTGCGCGAGTTGATGGCGTCGATCCGCACCGACGTGCTCGGTGGTACGTCATTGTCCAAGGCGCTGGTACGGCATCCGCGCCAGTTCCCGGAGATTTATCGGGCACTGATTTCCGCCGGTGAAGAGTCTGGAAAGCTGGGCTCAGTGCTCGGTAGCCTTGCCGATTACGTCGAAGAGCGTGCCAAGCTTCAACAGAAGATCACGCTGGCGTTCGTCTACCCGGCGATCGTCACGTTCGTTGCACTGGCCGTAGTAATCGGACTGCTTACATACGTTGTTCCGCAGGTTGTGCAGGTGTTCGCTAATACGAAACAAGCGCTGCCGTTCCTGACCGTGGCGTTGATTGGCGTATCGAACTTCGTACGCAATTACGGATGGATTCTGCTGGTCATTGTTGCGATCGCGGCGTTCCTAGCACAGCGCGCATTGCAGGTTGCTCCGGTGCGTTTGCGCTGGCACACGCGAATCCTGACGTTGCCGGTCATGGGCGTGCTGTCGCGGTCAATCAACACTGCGCGCTTTTCCTCGACGCTGGCGATATTGGTCGGCTCGGGCGTACCGATGCTGCGTTCGCTGCAGGCCGCCGGCGAAACGATCACCAACATGGCAATGCGCTCGCGCGTGATGGACGCCGTGCAACGGGTTCGCGAGGGCTTCTCGCTGGCGAAAGCGCTGCGCGCCGACGCCGACGAAGAGAAGCGCCCCGGGCACGTGAAGCTCTTTCCACCGGTTTTGATCCATCTGATTGCGTCCGGCGAAGCGACCGGCAAGTTGCCCGAGATGCTCACGCGCGCGGCGGACATTCATTCGCGTGAGGCCGAGCGCCGCGCACTGTTCTTCACGTCGCTACTCGAGCCGATCCTGATCCTGACGATGGGCGTCGTAGTGATGCTGATCGTGCTCGCCGTACTGCTGCCGATCATCGAGATCAATCAGCTGGTACGTTAGCCCGCTGATTACAAAGCCAACAAAATCCGTTGCGGCCGCCACCGGCGGCCGCTTCCCTGAACGTTACTTAACCGCCTGCAGCTTGTCGTAAACGTCTTTCGGCCACGTAGCGTCCGGACCGTTGTGCAGCTTCATCGTCGCCTCGCGGAAGGGCGCGCGATTGACTGCAACAACTTCCTTGCCTTTCTTCTTGAACTCCGCGCCAAGGTTTTTTTCCATTTCGATGATCTGCGTCGTTGCGCGCGAAGCCGCCTCCTTCAGCACTGCATCGAACGTGGCCTTATCGGCGTCAGATAGTTTGTTCCACGTGCCGCTACTGACGATCGACAACAGAGCGTCAGTGATGTGCCCGGTGAGCACAATGAACTTCTGCACCTCGTAGAACTTCTTCGCATCAATCGTCGGCAACGGATTTTCCTGCGCATCAACGGTACCGTTCTGCAAGGCCAGATAAACCTCGGCAAACGCAATCGGGGTCGGGTTGGCGCCGACCGCACGCGGGAACATCGTGTACAGCGGTGCATCGGGCACGCGAATCTTTAGACCCTTCATGTCTTCGGGCTTGTTGATCGCTTTGTTGGACGTGACGTGGCGCTCGCCGTAATAGGTAATGGCCGAAACTTTGTGTCCGCCGCTCTTCTGCCGGTACCCCTCCGCCAGTTCATTGAATAACGGGCTCGCTGCGAATGCCTTCCAGTGATCGAAGTCGCGGAACATGAAGGGCGCGCCGCCGATCGCAATCGGACCGTATGTGCGTCCCGCAAATAACTGACCGGTATAGATAATGTCGACTGTGCCAAGCGTCAGGCCTTGGTTGATGTCGGTTTCTTTGCCAAGCGTCGACGCCGGGAACACTTCGATCGTGTAACGGTTATTGGTGCGCTTTGCGATTTCTCCGGCGGCCCATAGTGCAGCCGTGTGATACGGCTCGCTTGTTTCGTAAACGTGCGCCCACTTTAGCTTGGTCTGCGCCTGTGCACTTCCGAGAACGATCAGCGACATCGCTGCCGCGACAGCCAGCGTTCTAACGTTGAACTTCATGTCTCCTCCTTGAGGTATTGGTTGCTGCGTGCCTTCAAATAACCGTCGAGCGCTACATCGTCGCGCCCAACTGCCATGGTATGAACTCGCTTTGACCATAGCCAAAGCGTTCGCTCTTGGTTTTCTCTCCCGAGGCGGTGGCAAGTATCAATTGGAACAGCCGTTCGCCGATGTCTTCGATCGTCGCGGCGCCATCCGCAATTTCGCCGCAGTTAAGATCGATGTCTTCCTGCTGCCGCTGCCATAGCTCGGTATTGGTCGACAGCTTCAGCGACGGTGACGGGGCGCATCCGTAAGCCGAGCCACGTCCGGTCGTGAACGCGATCATGTTGGCTCCGCCTGCGACCTGTCCTGTGGCTGACACCGGGTCATAGCCCGGCGTGTCCATGTAGACGAACCCCTTCGCAGTGACCGGCTGCGCGTATTTAAAAACGTCAACTAGATTGGTCGTGCCACCCTTGGCAACCGCGCCCAGCGACTTTTCCAGAATCGTCGTCAGGCCGCCCGCTTTGTTTCCAGGTGATGGATTGTTATTCATCTCGCCGTGGTTGCGCTGGGTGTAGTCCTCCCACCACTTAATGCGCTCAATCAACTTTTCGCCGACTTCGCGCGACACAGCGCGACGCGTCAGCAAGTGCTCGGCGCCGTAAATCTCGGGCGTCTCAGACAGGATTGCGGTCCCGCCGTGCGCGACGAGGCGGTCGACGGCGTTGCCGAGCGCGGGATTTGCGGTGATGCCGGAGTATCCGTCGGAGCCGCCGCATTGCAACCCGAGCGTCAAATGGCTAGCAGCTACCGGCGTTCGTACGACGCGGTTGGCGGCCGGCAGCATGGACTTCACGATCCCCACGCCGCGCTCGATGGCCTTAGCGGTACCTCCGACGTCCTGCATGTTGTAGCGCGCCAGCCGATCGCTTTCCTTCAATCCCTCTGCGCCTAGCAGCGAGGTGATCTGATTCGCTTCGCATCCGAGGCCAATGAAGATCGTCGCTGCAACGTTCGGATGCCGCGCATAACCTGCCATCGTCCGCCGCAACACGTCCATGCTCTCGCCCATGTCCATGCCGCATCCGGTGCCGTGCGTAAGGGCAATCACACCGTCGATGTTCGGATACGCGGCAAGCGCCTCGGGACGAATATCGGTGCGGAATTGATCCGCAATCGCGCGTGATACGGTCGCCGAACAATTGACGCTGGAGATGATGGCGACGTAGTTGCGCGTGGCCACGCGCCCGTCGTCACGCACGATGCCCATGAACGTCGCATGCGGCTCTGCCATCTTCGTCGGCCGAACATCGGCGCAGAACGCATAGTCGCGCGCCGCGCCACCGACATTGGCGCCGTGCTCGCGGCCGATTCCCATGTTGTGCAGATGAACGTGTTCGCCCGCACGAATGTCACGCGTTGCAAACCCAATGATCTGGTTGTAACGGCGCACCGGCGATCCAGCAGCGATCGCGCGCGTGGCGAGCTTGTGCCCAGGCGGGATCAGTCCAATAACTGTCACCCCCTCATTCTTGACCCGCGTGCCCGATACGAGCTGACGCCGCGCGATGACGACGTCATCGGCGGCATTGAGTCGGAGCACTAGTGGCACTTCCTGCAGCATTTGTTCTTCCTTACATCACCAATCGCGGCAGCCACAGGCTGATGATCGGCACGTATGTAATCAACGCCAGGCTAATCAACAGCGGCACCAGCCACGGCAGAATCGCCATTGTCGTCCGTTCGATCGACAACTTGGCCACCCGCGCAAGGACATATAGCACTAACCCCATCGGCGGATGCAGCAGGCCGATCATCAGGTTCAGCACCATGATCAGTCCGAAGTGCACCGGGTCTATCCCGAGCTTCAGGACGATCGGCATCAGCACCGGAACCAGAATCGTAATCGCAGCAACCGGTTCAAGGAAACAGCCGACAAACAGCATCAAGCCGTTAGCCAACAGCAAAAACACCCACGGTTCCTGGGTAAACGCGAGCACCCACCCCGCAATCAGCTCGGTTGTCTTCGTGACCGTCAGCATCCAGCCGAAGATCGACGCCGCTGCAACGATGAACAGGACGGTGGCGGTGGTCTCGTTGGTGTCCATCGAGACTTTGATCAGCATCTTCCAGTTGAGCGTTTGAAACCAGGCCACGCCGAGGAACAATGACCACACACACGCAGCGATCGCACCCTCGGTCGCGGTG
>DATLOA010000378.1:0-2370 GCA_035536515.1 Burkholderiaceae bacterium
GGCCGAAGGCGGGCAACTCGACAATCCGGCCGAGTTCGTCAAGCGGTTGAATGCAATGTTGCTGAATGGCGGCAGCTAGGCTGGCAGCGCCATCGCTACGAGGCTTTGCGCCGGTCATCGACCGCACCGTCGAGCGCTTGATCCTCGGCAGCTTTCCATCCGAAGCTTCGCTGGCGGCGGGCCAGTACTACGCGCATCCGCGCAACCAGTTTTGGCGACTACTGGCCGATTTGCTGGACGAGCCGCTGGTGGAGATGTCGTATCAGCGTCGACTGCAGCGAGTGCTCGCGCATCGTCTTGGTATTTGGGATGTGCTCGACGCGTGTGATCGACAGGGCAGCGGAGACGCGTCGATTCGAAATCAGAAAGCCAATCGATTTGCGCGGCTGCATCGTCTTGCGCCGCGCCTCACGGCGGTCGCCTTTAACGGCCAAGCCGCCGGCCGGTTTGCCCCCGAGTTCGCCGCGGCCGGCTTTCAAACGGCGGTATTGCCGTCTTCCAGCCCAGCCCACGCCGGCCGATCATTTGAGCAAAAACTCGCCTTTTGGCGGTCATGGTGGGCCGTTTCTACTGCCGGGGGGTCTTCAATAGCCTGAGATGCGCCCAAATCAGCCGCAATTAGCGCTCCCGCCACGGGCCTGTAATCGGCTAATCTTTCGACCCTCGGGCCGGCCGTCGTGCCCGCGACCATTGACTTGTGAGCGCCACGACCACCACTTCTACCCCAGGACGCGCCAGTCGCACCACGGTGCATCGCGTGATCGGCGAGATGCGTAAGTCGGTGCGCGTGCAGCTCGACCCATTGTTGCCCGAAGCTGCGCGCGATGCGATTCAGGCGATCGACGCGGACGAAAGCGCGTCGACGACGCTGAAGAAATCGGTACGGCGCCTGTTGGTCGATCAGCGTGAATTTGCGAATTCGTTTTTCGCGGCAGTCGACACCCACATCGATGCAGCTATCGACGAGCTTTTCACCGGCGGCAAGGAAAAGCCAGCGCAGGCGCCCACCGGCGGCGCATTGAGCTTGTCTTTGGTCGAATACGATGCGATGGAAGAGGCGATGGTGATCGATCGCTTTTCGTCCCGCATTCGAAACGCTGCCGATGCATCGTTCACACCGCTTACACAGCGGCTGGCCAAGGCGCTGCAGATTCCCGGGCTGGGGGATCGCGAAAATCCATTTCATCCAGTGCGTTTTTGCCGCGCGCTCGGCGATGCAATCGACAAGCTTGGTTTTAAGGGTGATCAACGTCACTCGGTATTGAGAGCGTTCGACGTCAGCTTGCTGAAGCCGCTGGTGACGCTTTACACCGCGCTGAACAACGATCTGGAAGGCAAGGGCGTGCAGGAAGGCGGAGCCGTTCAGCACCCCGGCTTTCGCAACACGATGGTCAGTAGCGGAGGGGCACCGGCGCGCACGACGCAAGGTGGGCAAGCGCCCGGCTCGATGACTGGAACGACGGCAGAGCAATTGTTAAGTGCGCTGTATCAACGCATGCAGGTGCCGACTGTCCCGGGGGGCGGAGCGCGGCCACTACCGGCGAGCCAGTCGATGCCGCACTCGCAGCTGCCATCGGCACCATTGTTTGATCGGGTTGAACAGGTCACCGTCGCGCCAATGATGTCGCCGGGCTTCGTTATCACCGGCTCGGCATCGACGCCGCTGGCGCCGAACACGCCGGTCCAGTTTGCAATGATCGATCCTGGCTTGTTAGCTTCGATCAACGAAGTGCAGCGCCTGAATGCAATGGCGACGATGGCCGGCAAGAGCGGCGCAGCGGCGCAGGCGATCAGCGAGCGCGACGAGGCGCACTTGCGATCGCACGTGGCCGAGAAAGCCACCAAACAGATCGACAAGCTGACAATTGAGCTCGTCGGCATGCTTTTCGATCGTATTCATCAGGACAAGCATCTGCCGGCAGAGATCAAGACGGCGATATCGCGCCTGCAATTTCCGATCATGAAAATTGCACTGGCGGATTCGGATCTGTTCGTTTCTCCAGTGCAGCCGGCGCGACGCTTAATGGATCGCATCGCCAGCACCGGTATCGGCTGGCGACCCGAGGGTGAAGACAACGTTCGCTATCTGTCCGAAGTGAACAAGGCGGTCAACACGGTCGTCGTTGCAATTACTGAAGGCCCGCCGATTTTTGAGAAGGCACTTGGGGAGTTCGAGAAATATTTGGCCGAAGAGCGCGTGCGCGACGACGATCCCGTGCTACGCGCCAAACGCGCCCTGGAAGAAGCCGAGACGCGCGAGGTGATGGCCATTAACGCTGCAATCGGCATTCGCAAGGCGTTCGACGGCGTGCAGATCGAATCGTATCTGCGTGAGTTTCTACTCGAAAGCTGGGTCAAGGTGATGGTCGC
>DATLOA010000379.1:0-2508 GCA_035536515.1 Burkholderiaceae bacterium
CTGTTCGTCGATGACCTGCTTGACGATCCCGGCGATGATTGCAGGCTCGCCGCGTCCTGCTTGCTGATCGAGCGGACGAAACCAGTTCCAGCAGCGATGCGAATTCGCGCGCTGAATCTGTTGCGGATAGACCACCAGGCAGCGCCTGCTTTGCCCCCAGCGATTGGCGCGAGTGCCCGTAGCGAAGTCGTCCGGGTTTTGGGTGCATCCGTGCAGCATCACCAGCAGCGGCAGCGGGGTTGTCGTATCACCCGAGGGAACGTAAAGCTTGTAGTTGCGCGATCCTGCGCGCCCCGAAAATCGCTGTTCCAAAAACTCGCCAGATGCCGCGGGCAACGATGTCATTGGTGCTCGCGCATGCAGGTGGGGAGTGACCGAATCGACCGTCTCGATCGAATCGATATCAACATCGTGAGCGGCCGGCGCCGGTTGCTCCTTCACGCTGGACCCGTGTTCGGGACGCAGCAATCCCTGGATGAAGCGGGTTGCCGCCATCGGCCCGCGCGCGCGTAACAGCTGTGTTGCGCGCCGCATCGCTTCTAAAAATGACTTGTCAGCTTTCAAACTTCCTCCAGAGTTACTTGATTCGAGACGCAAGCGCGCGCTTTACGCCTGCGCTCGCGTGAAGCGTGCCTAGTACGACGATCGATTCGATCGTTTTCAACGCCAGTGCAGGCGTGACATCGTCTGCGATGCTCGCCAGACCAAGCACTTGGATCTGCAACCGCTCGCCGCGCGCGCGTGCGGCTTCGAGGTCCCTGCGCGAATAGTGGTGAATGCCCAGCACCAGGCTGCGCCGGCTCACCGTCTGGCGCAGGGTGTCCGCGTGCGAGGCAATCTGATTGCGAATTGCCGTGCGGATCAGGTCGGTTCGATTCGAATAAAAACCCTCACGCACCAGCAGGTCGATGTGTCCGAGATCGACGTAGCCGACATTAATCGTGATTTTTTCCGATTCGGATTGCTTAAGATCGCCTGCCACTTCTCCGCACCATCCAACAACCATCTATGTGGATGGCAACAGTATCACACTGAGAGGTTGCCTGCACGCGGCGCAGTAGCCACTGGGCAACGCCTACAATGTCCAGATTCAATGCGCGCTCAGCGCATTTGGATTCCCAATGGTTCGAACTTCGATCATCGACGAAGAACTAAACGGCGTCGCCGCGCACCTGCGCGCCCGGCGGCCGGCCATACTGCAGGCGTGGCGCGCTGCAGCCGATGCCGATCCCCAGTTGACGACAGCTAACTCGCTGCCGCAATCTCAATTCAACGACCACATTCCGCAGGTGCTCGACGTGTTCGAGCGCAGGCTGCAGGTGTGGCCGCAAGACCCGCAGTTGCTGGATGAGGAACAGAAGGGCGATGCGGTGGCGCACGGGCTTCAGCGCTGGCACCAAGGCTATAGGCTGCGCGAAATTACGCGCGAATGGGGGCATCTGCAGCTGGTGCTGCTTGACGAGTTGGAGCGCTACTCCACTGCACAGACGGATCGCTCGCCCGTGGCGATGGCGATCGCCCGTCGTGCGTGGAGCGAAGTGTGCGTGGAAAGCGTCAGCGACAGTGCTTCAGAGTATTTCGAGCTCGAAAAACTCGAGGCCGATGGGAACGTGCGCGACCTGGCACAAACGCTGAAAGATGAGCGCAAGTTGGAGCGCGATCGCACCGAGCTTTGGCGCCAGGCGGCACATGATTTGCGCGGCCATGTGGGCACAGTTGTGAATGCAGCCACCGGATTGGGTTCGCGCGTCGCCCCCGAGCCGATTCGAGAAAAATTTCTGCTGTTGTTGCAGAGAAGCACGTCGTCGCTGCACATGATGCTGGACGACGTGATGAACCTGGCGCGGCTTCAGGCCGGTCACGAGCAGCTCGAAGTCAGGCCATTCGATGCGGCTCGTTTGCTGCGAGACCTCTGCGAAGCACTGCATACGCAGGCGGACGAGCGGGGCCTGTATTTGGAATTGGGTGGCCCTGACGCGTTAATGGTCGAGGGGGACGCAGTCAAGACGCGGCGCGTCGCGCAGAACCTGTTGATCAATGCACTGCGGTACACGCTCGTCGGCGGAGTGACGGTCAATTGGGGCGATAGCAGGGAAAATGATCCGGAACGCTGGATGTTCTCGGTGCGCGACACTGGTCCAGGATTTCATGCCGGTCCCGGCGCCCCGCTGGTTGGCGCGCTGAAAGCTGCCACGATTGCATCCCACGAGATCGATCGCGACGCCGGCGTCGATCCGGTGTCTGCCGATACCAACGGCTCTGCGCTAGATGACGACCAGCGTGAGGTAAGCCAGCAAAGAGGCGAGGGCGTCGGGTTATCGATCGTCAAGCGCTTGAGTGACCTGCTGCACGCTACGATTGAACTCGAGTCAGGCGCGGAGGTCGGCACGATCTTTCGCGTGATACTGCCTCGGCGTTATCAGCCTCAGCCACCGCAATGAAGCGCGTGCTTTGTTGCCTGGTGCTGGCGTTCGGCGGCATGGCGTCAAACGCCGCGGCGCACGACAC
>DATLOA010000380.1:0-3199 GCA_035536515.1 Burkholderiaceae bacterium
TTGCATCGGTGTTCGTCTTTGCCGCGACACCTGCTGCAGCTTTATCGGTCTTCACATCAGCCTTGCTCGCGGTGTTCGCTGAAGCCGCAGGCTTTACTTCAACCGGTGCAGTAGCGGCGCGCGGTGTGGTTACCGGCGGCACGGTAGGTGCCGGTGTTTGTGCGAGCGCAACGCCCGCAAATGTTGCCCCGATCAGCAAAGCGATCGATTTCTTCATCGTGACTCCCATAGAGTTGTTGACCGCATTGGTCACTCTCAAAAACGCTTCGACTGAGCGCCGGTTGACAGCGCCAAAGCTCGCACAGACGGGTGAGTAAACTCGCAGAAAATAATCCGCACTGGAGACTCGATGGTTCAGCACATTAAGGTGCCCACAACTGGGCAAAAGATCACTGTCAACAAGAACTACACGCTCAACGTCCCCGATCAGCCGATCCTGCCGTATATCGAGGGCGACGGCACGGGCGTCGACATCACACCGGTAATGATCAAGGTGGTTGATGCCGCTGTGGCCAAGGCATACGGCGGCAAAAAGAAGATTGCGTGGATGGAAGTGTTCGCTGGCGAAAAATCCACCAAGATTTATGGCCCTGACGTGTGGTTGCCGGAAGAAACGCTCGCTGTTCTACGCGAGTACGTCGTCTCGATTAAAGGACCGCTAACAACGCCGGTCGGCGGCGGAATTCGCTCGATCAATGTAGCGCTGCGCCAGGAACTCGACCTGTACGTGTGTCTGCGCCCTGTGCGTTACTTCAAAGGCGTTCCGAGCCCGTTAAAGGAGCCGGAAAAAACCGACATGGTGATCTTTCGCGAAAACTCCGAAGACATTTATGCCGGCATTGAATATGAAGCGGAGAGTGATAAGGCAAAGAAACTGATCGCTTTTTTGCAGAACGACATGGGGGTCAAGAAGATCCGTTTTCCGCTCACCTCCGGCATTGGCATTAAGCCTATATCCATTGAGGGCACGGAGCGTCTGGTACGCCGGGCATTTCAGTATGCGATCAACAACAAGCGCAAGAGCGTCACGCTGGTGCACAAGGGCAA
Source organism: Burkholderiaceae bacterium (assembly GCA_035536515.1). Classification (GTDB taxonomy): domain Bacteria; phylum Pseudomonadota; class Gammaproteobacteria; order Burkholderiales; family Burkholderiaceae_F; genus JACCZX01. The sequence continues at coordinate 1,048 of DATLOA010000380.1, forward strand.
CATCATGAAGTACACAGAGGGCGCGTTCGCGAAATGGGGCTACGCGTTGGCGCACAAGGAGTTCGGCGCGCAGTTGCTGGATGGCGGCCCATGGATGTCCATTAGGGCCCCTCATGGCGAAATCGTCGTTAAAGACGTCATCGCTGATGCTTTCTTGCAACAGATTTTGTTACGTCCTGCCGAATATGACGTGATCGCGACGATGAATCTGAATGGTGACTACATCTCGGATGCGCTGGCGGCGCAAGTCGGTGGCATCGGGATTGCGCCCGGCGCCAACATGTCGGATACCGTCGCGGTGTTCGAAGCCACGCACGGGACCGCGCCGAAATACGCCGGCAAGGACTATGTAAACCCCGGCTCCGAGATTTTGTCAGCCGAGATGATGCTGCGCCACATGGGTTGGGGCGAGGCAGCCGATTTGATCGTCCGCTCAATGGAAAAAGCGATCATGAGCAAGAAAGTCACGTACGACTTTGCGCGCCAGATGCCGGGCGCGACGCAAGTCAGCTGCTCGGGCTTTGGCGACGTGATGATCGCGAACATGTAGAACAAAGCCCCGCGTCCGCGGGGCTTTTACTGCGGCGCTTAACCGCCGGTAATGTTCGACGCCTGCTTGCCTTTTGGGCCCTGCACGACTTCAAAATTTACCTTCTGGCCTTCTTTGAGTGTCTTGAAGCCATTCATATTGATAGCCGAGAAGTGAGCGAATAAATCCTCACCTCCATCGTCCGGCGTAATAAAGCCGAAGCCTTTGGCATCATTGAACCACTTAACCGTTCCAGTCGACATTCCCTCACCCCTCCACAACGAAGACGAGGCGGCATCGTCCGCTGCGCCTTCGCGCCCGTTGCGATCCGCCCACCTGCCACCCTCACCTAGCGATTTCGCCGGTGCTGTCGCGCCGCGGCTGGAAATGCCTTGACGCCGACGCCGCGATTGTTCGAGTAATTCCGGCGGCGGTCAATAGCGCGGCGCACGACTTTTAACCGATGGTTTTGCCGCGCGCGGCGAAGTATTTTCGCGAACTGTCATCGCAAATCGCGATCAATCGGTTAAAGCCGATAGTGAAACGAAGTCAAACCTGAAGAGATTGCAGTGAGAATGCATTTGATGCGGCGTTGAGACAATTCACGCAAGCACGCGTGTTTTCCCTCGCCAATTCGAGGTTTGTACACGGTTGATTACACGGGATGCGTACCGATTTACCGTATGATTGGTACGCTATTTGTATCCGATGTTGGATGGTCGATCTGCATAGAATGCGGCCAGATGAGTGAGCGGTTGGGTGACGGCACCGTCGTCGAGAAGCAGGCTTCTCGCGTCAAGCCACCGCCCATTTATCAAGTGGTTCTGTTGAACGACGACTACACACCGATGGAATTCGTGGTCGGAGTCCTGCAGAAGTTCTTCGGCAAAGGGAGAGAGCAAGCAACTCAGATCATGCTGAAGGTTCATCACGAAGGCCGCGGCGTTTGCGGCGTCTATCCACGCGATATCGCAGCGACCAAAGTCGAGCAAGTCTGTAGTTATTCACGCCAGCATCAGCATCCGCTGCAGTGCGTGATGGAGGAAGCATGATCGCCCAGGAACTCGAAGTCAGTCTGCACATGGCCTTCGTAGAGGCCCGACAGGCGCGACACGAATTCATTACCGTTGAGCACCTTTTACTAGCGTTGCTCGATAACCCGTCAGCAGCCGAGGTATTACGTGCTTGCGCATGCAATATCGATGACCTGCGAAAAAATCTGCAGAATTTTATCGGCGACAACACACCGATTCTGCCGCCCAATTCGGAAGCTGATACGCAGCCGACCCTGGGTTTTCAACGTGTGATACAGCGCGCAATCATGCATGTGCAAAGCACCAGCAACGGCAAAAAGGAAGTGACTGGTGCCAACGTATTGGTCGCGATCTTCGGCGAAAAGGATTCGCACGCTGTGTATTACCTGCACCAGCAGGGTGTAACGCGGCTCGATGTGGTCAACTTCATCTCGCACGGCATCACGAACGCCGGGCAGGGGGAGGAAAAAGCGAAGCCCGGTGCTGAGGAAGCCGCCGAAGGCGACGGCAAGGATCAGCCCTCCGCGCTAGAGCAGTACACGCAAAATTTGAACGCGCTTGCCAAGGAAGGCAAGATCGATCCACTAAT